>JAEZGP010000066.1 GCA_023437285.1 Actinomycetes bacterium
ACGCGTTGCAGGCCGATCGAGACGCCGTCGACCTCGACCTGAAGGCGGCCGTCGCGCGCGGGAACCGGCGCCGAGACCGGCAGCCCGCCCTCGTCCAGCCAGCTGGTCAGCCGCGCCACCTCCGTCAGGCGGGAGAACCGCCAGGGCACGACCGACCACTTCGCGAGCAGCCGACCAGACCGCGTGCCGACCCACGCCAGCGCGTTGCCGCTGCTCATCACGATCCGCTCGCACGAGTCGACCCGGACGCCCCACTGCTCGTCCAGCGTGTCCGCCACCCAACCGCCAGCCGCCCGCGCCTCGCCGAAACCGAACCGCTCCTCAAGTGCCCGGCCGGCGTCGTCCGGCTCCCACAGCATCTCCAACGCCGGTTCGTTCATGCGGGGTGAGGGTAGCGGGTTTCCCAGACCGGCTGCCGGGGCGGTGACGCCTCGACTCTGGTGAAGGTGGTGTCGCCGCAGCGGGTTACCAGCCGGCGGTCCGTACCGGTGTGCCGGGGCGCCCCTGCCATCGGGTACGCAGCATGAAGATGCCGCCGGCGGCGGGTGCGCGGGAGATGTCGTCGGCGGACATGTTCTCGGTCGAGGTCGAAATGAACAGCTGATCCAGCTCGGCGCCGCCGAAGCAGCACGAGGTGACCAGGTCGACCGGCAGGTGAACGGTTGTCGTGAGGGCGCCGGTGGGGTCGAACCGGCAGACCCGTGCGCCGCCGAAGAACGCGACCCACACGCCGCCCGACGCGTCGACGGTGAGGCCGTCCGGAAGGCCCGGGAGGTCGCGGACGTCGACGAACGGGCGGCGGTTGCTCAGCGTGCCGGTGGTGACGGCGTAGTCGAACACGTCGACGCGGCGCAGCGGGGTGTCCACGTAGTAGCAGCGGGAGCCGTCCGGGCTCCAGTCGATGCCGTTGCTGATGGTGGCGCCGGTCACGGCGGTGGTCAGCGAGCCGTCCGTGTCGAGGCGATAGAGGTTGCCGGCGCCGGGTCGCAGGTCGAAGGCCATGCTGCCGGCGAAGTACCGGCCGGCGGGGTCGACGTTGGCGTCGTTCATCCGAAGGTCGAGGTGGTCGGCCAGCGGGGCGGCCAACCGGCGCACGACGCGACCGTCGCGGCACAGCGCGATGCCGTCATCGTCGGCGATGACCAGGGACTGTCCGTCGTCGGCCGGGTGGACGGCGCCGACCGTCCCCGGTACCTCGACGTAGTCGATGCGGCCGGTGGCCGGGTGGGCCCGCCAGATGCGGCCGGCGGGGATGTCGACGAAGAGCAGCGTCTGCGTGGCCGGGTCCCAGACCACACCCTCGCCGTGCTCAGGGCGTACGTGCAGCCACGGCGCGGTCAGCGTGATGTCGTCGGCCATCAGTGCGAGTCGCGGGGTACGTCGGCGCCGCGCCGGCCGACGAGGAAGTCGAAGTCGGCACCGGCGTCGGCCTGCAGGACGTGCTCGCGGTAGAGCCACCGGTACCCGGAGGTGTCCGCCGCGTGGCCCGCCGCGGTCCACTGCGCGGCCCGTTCGGCGAGTTCTGCGTCGGTGAGCACGACGTCGAGGGTGCGCGCCGGTACGTCGAGGCGGATCCGGTCGCCGGTGCGCACCAGGGCCAGCGGCCCGCCGACGGCCGACTCGGGCGACACGTGCAGCACCACGGTGCCGAACCCGGTACCGCTCATCCGCCCGTCGCTGATGCGCACCATGTCTGTCACCCCCTGGCGCAGCAGCCGGGTGGGAATCGGCACGTTGGCGACCTCCGGCATGCCCGGGTACCCCTTCGGCCCGGCACCACGCACGATGATCACGTCGGTGGCGGATATGTCGAGGTCATCGTCGTCGCAGACCGCGTGGTAGTCCTCGGGCGAGTCGAACACCACCGCCCGCCCTTCATGGACGAGCAGTTCGGGTGTCGCGGCCGACTGCTTGAGCACGGCGCCGTCCGGGCACAGGTTGCCCCGCAGGACGGCCGTGCCGCTGCCGGCCGGCTGCAGCGGCTCGGCCACCGTGCGGATCACCTCGTCGTTCCAGCATTCGGCCGCCGCCACGTTGGCGGCGACCGGGTCACCGGTGACGGTCAGCGCGGCGTCGTCGAGCAGCCCGGCCTCGGACAGCCGCCGCAGTACCACCGGAAGCCCACCGGCATAGCAGAAGTCCTCCATCAGGAAACGACCCGACGGCATCAGGTCGACCAGCGTCGGGACCTCGCGGACCAGCCGGTCGAAGTCGTCGAGGCGCAGGTCCACGCCGACCCGGCCGGCGAGGGCGAGCAGGTGGACGACGGCGTTCGTCGAGCCGCCGATCGCCGCGTTGGCCCGGATCGCGTTGGCGAAGGCGCCGTGGGTGAGGATCGCGCTGGGCCGCAGGTCCTCCTCGACGAGCGCGACGATGCGCCGGCCCGCCGCCTGAGCGGTCTCGTACCGGCGGGCGTCCACTGCCGGCCAGGCTGCCGACCCGGGCAGCTGCATGCCGAGCGCCTCGGCCACGCACGCCATCGTGGAGGCGGTACCCATGGTCATGCAGTGGCCGTTGGAACGCGCCATGCCGCCTTCGGCGATGGCGCATTCCGCCACCGACATCCGGCCGGCCTTCACCTCGGCCTCAAACCGCCACACATGGGTACCGGAGCCGACATCGGCGCCCCGGAACTTGCCGTTGAGCATCGGCCCCCCGGTGACCATGATGGTCGGCAGGTCCACGCTCGCCGCCGCCATCAGCAGGCCGGGGGTGGTCTTGTCGCAGCCGGACAGCAGCACGACACCGTCGAGCGGGTTGGCGCGGATCAGCTCCTCGCCGACCAGCGCGATCAGGTTGCGGTAGAGCATCGCGGTCGGCCGCATCAAAGTCTCGCCGGTGGCCATGACCGGGAAGACGAGCGGGAAGCCGCCGGCCTGCCACACGCCGCGCTTGACGGCCTCGGCGACCCGGTCGAGGTGGGCGTTGCACGGCGCGAGTTCCGACCAGGTGGAGGCGATGCCGATCACCGGCCGGCCGTCGAAGACCTCCGGGCCGTGACCCTGGTTGCGCATCCAGGACCGGTACAACATGCCGGAGCGGCCTTCGGCGCCGAACCAGTGTTGACTGCGCCGTACCGTCGCGTCCATGGCTACCTCCCGGCCGACTGCGCGCCGCCGGTGCTGGGCGCCTGGGCCTCGACAGACTAAGGTCGGTTGCCATGCTGGGACCACACCCGACCGGGTCGAAGCGATGAACATTGTCAGGTACCAGCCGCTCGGCTCGACCGATGAGCTGGTGGGACTGCACGTCGACGGTCACGTGACCGAACTGGCCGGCGTCTCGTCGCTGGCCCAGCTGTGGCGGCTGCCGGTCGCGGAGCTGCGTGACCTGCTCGTACCGGACGGACTGGCGGTGCCGCTGGCCGACGTCCGGCTGCTCGCGCCGGTCGACGGGTCGACCGAGGTGTGGGCGTGCGGCGTCACGTACCAGGTGTCCCGCGAGGCCCGCATCGAGGAGAGCGAGCAGGCCGCCGACGTGTACCAGCTCGTCTATGACGCGGACCGGCCGGAGCTGTTCTTCAAGTCGGTGGCGTGGCGGGTGCGCGGCACGCGGCAACCGATCGGCGTACGGGATGATTCCGAAGTGGACGTGCCGGAGCCGGAACTGGCCCTGGTCGTCAACGCCTTCGGCGAGATCGCCGGGTACACCGTCTGCAACGACGTGTCGTCCCGCACGATCGAGGGCGAGAACCCGCTGTACCTGCCCCAGGCCAAGATTTACTACGGCGCGTGTGCCCTGGGGCCGTGGATCACCCCGGTGTGGGACGTGGCCGATCCGTACGACCTGAGCATCGACCTGGTCATCACCCGCGACGGGAGCACCGCCTGGGAGGGCCGGGCGAGTACGTCGCTGCTGCACCGCCGGCTCGACGACCTGGTCGGTTACCTGATGCGCGGCGACCTGCACCCGGACGGCGTG
>JAEZGP010000516.1 GCA_023437285.1 Actinomycetes bacterium
GCGCAGGCGCTGCCACCGGCCGGGCCGACCGCCGCCCGGCTCGCGAGCGAACGCCGGGCCCGCGCCGCCCAGTCGTCGTCGCCGACCACGCGAACCTCGGCCCGGGTCAGTTCGGCCCGCCCGAGGCCGGCAGCGAAGGAGACCGAATCGTGACCGGTGTGCGACACCCGGGCGCGCCGGTCGTGCGCGCGCTTGTCGTTGTGCCCTAGGGTCGCGGCATGTCCGACGTCCATGAGGACCCCAGCGCCAACACAGCCCGGTTCAAGGCCTTCGTCAACGAGGCGCCGGAGCAGGAGAAGCGGGGCCTGCCCATCGCACTGATCGCCACCATCGCCGTGGCCGCGGTCGCCGTCATCGCGGTGATCGCCTTCCTCGCCACACGCTGACCGGACGTCGGCGGCGTCCGTACCGGTCGTCGCCGACGTGCGAGGATGTCGGCGTGTTAGGGACCCTCGCCACCGAACCGGCCCGGCAGCGGCCGGACCTGTTGGCCGCCCCCGTCCGGGCGGCCCTCGACACGTGGCCCGCCGAGACCGTTGACCAGGTGCTCGTCGCGCCGATCGACCCGGAGCTGGCCGACACGGCCGCGTTCTGCGAGGCGTACCAGGTGGGCCTCGACGTCTCCGCCAACTGCGTCGTCGTGGCGGGCAAGCGCGGCGGCGAGGTGCGCTACGCCGCGTGCGTCGTGCTGGCGACCACGCGGGCCGACGTCAACGGCGTCGTACGCCGCCACCTCGACGCGCGCAAGGCCAGCTTCGCGCCGCAGGCCGACGCCGTGGCGATGACAGACATGCAGTACGGCGGGATCACGCCGATCGGGCTGCCGAAGGACTGGCCGATCCTCGTTGACGGGGCCGTCGCCGCGGCCCCGTACGTGATCATCGGCTCGGGCGTACGTCACAGCAAGATCGCCATTCCCGGCGCGCTGCTGGCGACGCTGCCGCACGCCGAGATCCTCCCCGACCTCGCCGTCGCGGTCTGACCGGCGTCAGCGGCACGAGTCGTCGGCGCACGCGTCCGCCTCGGGGGCGCGCTGGCGTGGGATGCGGGGGGCGGCCGGACGCGGGTCGCCAGCAGTGGCGGGCGGACGCGGGTCGTCTGCGGTGGCGGGCGGATGCGGGTCGCCGCCGGCGGCGGCCGGGTGGTTGCCCGCCAGGGTGCGCAGGACCGGCCGGACGCCTTCGAGCCGGGCCACCTCGTCGAGGACCGACGTGAGCGTGGCGGCGTCCTGGGCGCCGGTGACGGCGTACTTGCCCGCGAAGATGAAGGTCGGCACGCTGCTGATGCCCAGCTCGCGGCCGTGGGCCAGTTCGGCGCGGACCTCCTCGACGCCCTCGTCGGAGGCGAGCAGCTTCTCGACGCGGGCCCGGTCCAGGCCCACGGAGGCGGCCACGTCGGCGAGCGTCCCGGTCGCCGCGATGTCCCGCCCGTGGGTGAAGTGGGCCGCGTGCAGCGCCTCGACGACGTGCTGCTGGGTGTCGGCGTCGGCGCCGAACGGTACGGCCTGCGGCGTGCCGGCGAACCAGATCAGTCGGTGGGCGTCGAAGGTGTTGGCGACCAGTGCCGACTCGAAGTTCAGGGTGACCCCGGCGCTCGCCCCGGCGGCCGCGGCGGAACCGAACATCTGACGGGCCCGGGCCTCGCCGCCGTAGCGGGCGCCCAGCCACGGCAGCAGCGGTTGGCCCTGGGCCGGCGCCCCCGGGTCCAGCTGGTACGCGCGCCAGCGCAGCGTGACCTCGCCGTCGTAGGAGCGCAGCGCCTCGGTGAGCCGGCGCATGCCGATGTAGCACCAGGGACAGATGACGTCAGAGTAGATCTCGATCTCCACGCCAACCACAACAAGGCGAGAGCGGTTCACATTTCCGCAGGTCACGGCCTGTGACGACACCCACGATCTCGGCAAAATCCGGCGGAAACGGCCCGGGTGTGAGCCGTTTCCGCCGGACCCGTCAGGTCAGGTGGGCGACGATGTCGGCGACCGGTACGTCCTCCGTCGCGCCGGTGGCGCGCGTGCGGACCTCCACGAAGCCGTCCGCCAGCCGGCGGCCGACGACCACGGCCTTCGGCATGCCGAGCAGTTCGGCGTCGGTGAACTTCACCCCGGCCGACACGCCCGGCCGGTCATCGACCAGTACGGAGACGCCGCGCGCGGCGAGGTCGTTCGCGATCTGCAGGGCCGCCTCGACCTGGGCACCCTTGCCCGCCGCGATCACGTGGACCTGGCACGGGGCGACCGCCTCGGGCCAGACCAGGCCGCGGTCGTCGGCGTACTGCTCGGCGATCGTGGCGATGAGCCGGGTGATGCCGATGCCGTACGAGCCCATGGTGATGCGGACGGGCTTGCTGTCCGGGCCGAGGGCGTCCAACTGGAACGCGTCGGCGTACCGGCGGCCCAGCTGGAAGATGTGGCCGACCTCGATGCCGCGGCGGGCGGTCAGGGTGCCGCCGGTGCACGCCGGGCAGGCGTCGCCCGCGCGTACGTCGGCGGCCTCGATCGTGCCGTCGGGCTGGAAGTCGCGGCCCGCCACCACGTTCGTGGCGTGCTTGCCGGGGATGTTCGCGCCGGTCAGCCACGCCGTACCGGTGACCACGCGGGGGTCGACGAGGTAGCGGAAGCCCAGCTTGGACAGGCTCTGCCGGTCGTCGGCGCCCTGCGGGCCGATGTAGCCGCGCACCAGCTCGGGGTGCTTGGCGAAGTCTTCCGCCTCGAACATCGCGGGCACGGCCGGGGAGAGCGCGGCCTCCAGCCGCTTCATGTCGACCTCACGGTCGCCCGGTACGCCCACGATCAGGATCTCCGGCTCCGTACCCCCGGGGGTTATGACCTTGAGGACGACGTTCTTCAGCGTGTCCGCGGCGGTCCAGTCGTCGCGGCCGTCGAGGCGGCGCGCGTTCGCCAGGTCGACCAGCGACTCGATCGTGGGGGTGTCGGGGGTGTCGTGCACCTGCAGCGCGGGCTGCGCGTGCGGGTCGCTGGCCGGCGGGGCGGGCGTGGTGACCGCCTCCACGTTCGCGGCGTAGTCGCACGTGGTGCAGCCGACGAAGGTGTCCTCGCCCGCATCGGCGTGCGCCAGGAACTCCTCGGAGGCCGAGCCGCCCATCGCCCCCGCCATCGCGGACACGATCGTGTACTTCAGGCCCAGCCGATCAAAAATCTTGACGTACGCCTCGCGGTGCGCGGCGTACGAGTCGCGCAGCCCGTTGTCGGACAGGTCGAAGGAGTAGGAGTCCTTCATGATGAACTCGCGTCCGCGCAGCAGGCCGGCGCGCGGGCGCGCCTCGTCGCGGAACTTCAGCCCCACCTGGAAGAGGATGACCGGAAAGTCCTTGTACGACGAGTACAGGTCCTTCACGAGCAGGGTGAACATCTCCTCGTGGGTGGGACCGAGCAGATAGTCGGCGTTGCGCCGATCCTTGAGCCGGAAGATGTCGTTGCCGTAGTCGGTCCAGCGCCGCGTCGCCTCGTAGGGCTCGCGCGGCAGCAGCGCGGGGAACGAAACCTCCTGCGCCCCGATCGCGGTCATCTCCTCGCGCACGATCGCGGCGATCTTGTCGCGCACCAGCACGCCGAGCGGCAGGAACGTGTAACCGCCCGGGGCGGCCCGACGAATGTAGCCGGCGCGCACCAGCAGCTTGTGGCTGAGCACCTCGGCTTCCGCGGGGTCTTCCCGCAGGGTGCGTACGAAGAGCGTCGACATCCGCAGCAGCATTCGGGCAGCCTATCCCGTCGCTTCCGGGTCACCGCCAACGGTTATCTCCGCCACGCCCCGTGCGAGGCGGGCTGACGGGAACAGGGGTCTCGCGGTAAACATATGCCCGTGCAGTGGCGAAGCTATGTGGCGGTAGGCGACAGCTTTACCGAGGGTCTGGATGACATCCAGCCGGACGGAACTTTCCGTGGTTGGGCCGACCTGGTCGCCGCCCGGTTGGCGGCGGATTACCGGGCCGCCGTGGCCGGCCGCCCGGCCGCCGAGGAGCAGCACGACTTCCGCTACGCCAACCTCGCCGTCCGTGGCCGCCTCTTCGACAACGTCGTGGACGACCAGGTCGCCGCCGCCCTGCGGATGCGGCCGGACCTGGTGAGCTTCGCCGCCGGCGGCAACGACGTGCTGCGCCGCCGCTTCGACGGGACCGAACTCGTGAAGCGGTTCGACGAGGTCGTCCGGGTACTGCGGGCCAGCGGCGCGGACGTGGTCGTGTTCCGGTTCGCGGACGTGACGAGCCGGCTGCCCGGCCGCCGCCTCATCCTGCCCCGGCTGCAGATTCTCAACCGCCAGGTCGAGGTGGTCGCCGACCGGCACGGCGCCCGCCTGGTCGACCTGTGGAGCGACGACGAGTTCCGCAACCCGCAGCTGTGGAGCGTCGACCGCCTGCACATGAACGCGGTCGGCCACCGCCGCGTCGCCGCGCACGTCCTCACGACGCTGGGCCTCGAGCCCTCGCCGGGCTGGTGGGAGGTGCCGGCCAAGCTCACCCATTCGTGGGCGGCGGCCCGCGCCGCCGACGCCCGCTGGGTCGGCAACCACCTGGCCCCCTGGGTACGGCGTCGCCTCACCGGCCGCTCCAGCGGCGACCACGTGAGCGCGAAGCGCCCCTCGCTGACGACCCTCCTGGACTAGCTAGCAACGCAGAGCAACTGAAGCAAGCGGGTGGAGCGGGAGGGTGCTGGTTTCGCCATATGCGCACATTTGGTCGGGCGGGAAGGCCCGGGCTTCGCCGTATGTGCACATGTGGTCGGGCGGGGAAGCCCGGGCTTCGCCGTATGTGCATATATAGCGAAAAGGTGGCGTTTCAGGGCGCCCGGGGTGCGTTACGTCGGCATGGAGATCGTCGGCTGCGGTGCGATGGTGAGGAAATGCCGTCCACGATCGGCAGACGCGGTACGGATGCGCAGGTGTGTGCACCAATATCGGCGTTCTGGGGACGGATGTGTGGCCCAGCCACGTGTGTGCACCGCAAATCGCGATCAACGAGCGCGGGGCGGCGGCGGGCGGTCGGAAGGGCCCACGGCCACGCGGGTGGCCGCGATCAACGAGCATGGCGCGGTGCGGCAGGGTTGGGCGCTGCGGTGGACGGGTGCGGCACGGGTGCGGCAATGCGGCGGGCTGCGGTGGACTCTCGATCAACGAGTGGGGCGCAGGTGTCGGGCTCCGACCAGGGGTGCGAGCAGCCAGTCGCGCGGGTCGGGCAGCGCGTCGCCGTCGAACCAGGACACGGTCACCTGCCCCGATCGCGGCCGCGGCCGCTCGATCGCGGCCGCAGCCGCCCGCTCGCCGGCCGCGGCGACAGTCTCGCCGTGGATGAGGGAGGTGGTGATCGCCAGGTCGTCGGGGGTGGTCGGGGTTATTGGGGCGCGGCGGGGCCAACTACCGAGGTGGTTCCGGGATCGTTGCGGAGCGTGATTGTCCGGTCGGGAGAAGGCGGGGGCGGCGGCGGGCCGCCAGGTCCTCGATCCAGCCGAACGCCAGGACGGCGATCACTATCAGGGCCACGCCGATTGCCGCGTAGAGGGCGTAGCCCGGTTTGTCGCCGAAGCGCCAGACGTCCAGCCGGTCGGCCAACGGCTCGCTCGCGGACAGGGCGATGTTGTGCCACAGGTAGATCGTGACCGCGCGGGCATTGACGGCGCTGACCAGCCAGTCCACGGCGCGGAAGCGGCGCAGCCACGCCACGTCCGGGGTGCGGCGCATGAGCAGCAGCACGAAGCCGGTCGAGTAGAGGCCCTGGGCGAGCGGGATCTCGTTCAGGTCGACCGTGCCGCCCTCGCCCGGATGGGTGAACGCCCACGCCGTGCCGGCCGCGAGGAGGACCGCCGACAGCCCCAGCCAGACGGCCACCGGCAGCCGGCGCAGCGTGCCGTGGCGGTGGGCGAAACCCAACACCCAGCACGTACCGAAGGTCGCCGCGTTCACCAGCGCGACGCCGAACGTCGAGTCCAGATCCACC
This sequence comes from Actinomycetes bacterium, assembly GCA_023437285.1. Taxonomy (GTDB): domain Bacteria; phylum Actinomycetota; class Actinomycetes; order Mycobacteriales; family Micromonosporaceae; genus Luedemannella. The sequence continues at coordinate 5,947 of JAEZGP010000516.1, forward strand.
CCGGCGCCGGGGGCGACGAGCTGGGTCAGCGCCAGGACGACCAGCGGCGCCACCACGGTCGGCAGCGGCCACCGGCGAAACAGCGCGTGCAGCAGCGGCGACAGGACAACCAACCAGAGGTACGTCACGACGTACCAGAGGACGATCGTCGCCGGGAGGAGTTGCGGGTCGCCGGCCGGTTCCCCCACGGGCAGCACCCACAGCAGCAGCTCCACCGGCGGCAGGGCCGTCGGATCGTCCGACCAGAGCAGCCACAGCGTCAGCGGAACCACGATCGCGCCCAGCGCCCACACCGACGGCAGGAGCCGACGCATCCTGCTGCGCACCGCCCGCACGGCCCCGCCCTTGCGCAGCGACGCGGCCATCAGCGAGCCGCCGATGGCGAACATGACGCCCATCGCGGGGAACAGGTACGCCAGCCAGGCGAAACCCAGCGCGTGATAGAAGACCACCCGGCCGATCGCCAGGGCCCGCAGCCCGTCGAGGAACCGGTCACGGGTCGGCGCGCCGACGGAGGCGACGCCACGGGCGGGTACGGGGGCCGGCGCGAGCGTGGGGGCAGCGGTCACCGGACGATTCTCGGCGTCGCATGTGGAGCGTTCGTGCCGATCGTGTGAAGGTCACCCGGGTGCGGTACGCCGAACGGGTAACCTCGCCGATCATGCAGGAGGTCTGGGATCGCTACGGCTACGTGGGCTACCTCTTCGCGGCGGCCGTACCCCTGGTCGCCCTCGCCCTGGTCGGCATCGTCGCGCTGCGCCGCCGCCGCGGCGTACCCCGGACAACGGCCTGGCGGGACACGGTGGCCGAGGTCGGACTCGTGGCCGGCACCGCGCCCTGGCTCATCATGGGGTTCATCCCGCACTGGGAGGCGACCCGCAAGGTGCACCCCGTGCCGTTCGTCGACCTGATCGACCAGTGGCACGTCGGGCCGGGGTTCTTCGCCATCCAGGTCGGGGCCAATCTGGCGTTCTTCGCGGCGGCCGGGTTCTTCGTGCCGATCCGGTGGCCCGTCGGGCCCGGCGTGATCCTCGTCGGCGCGGCGGTCGCGTCCGCGCTGTTGGAGATCGGCCAGTGGGTGCTCGACATCGGTCGGGTGACCTCCGTCGATGACGTGCTCGTCAACGCGGTCGGCGCGTGGCTGGCCGCCCTGTGCGCGGCGCCGTGGTGGGCACGCCGGCGTTCGGGGGACATGACCATCGCCCCCGCCTGAGCCTCCTGGCGGGTAGCGTGTCGCCAGACATGTGACCGGGGAGCGGCGCCACCATGACAAACTTCCAGGTCGACCTCCGAGGCGTGGTCGATCTGCTCAGCCACCACCTCTACGGCAGCCCACGTGTGTACGTCCGTGAGCTGCTGCAGAACGCCGTCGACGCGATCACCGCCCGGCGTGCCACGGACGCGGCCGCGCCGGCGCTCGTACGCATCGAGCCGGCCGAGCTGACCGGCGACGGCACGTTGCGCATCCACGACACCGGCATCGGGCTGACTGAGGCGCAGGTGCACGACCTGCTGGCCACCATCGGACGCAGCGGCAAGCGCGACGAGCTGGGCTTCGCCCGGCACGAGTTCCTCGGTCAGTTCGGCATCGGCCTGCTCTCGTGCTTCCTGGTGGCCGACGAGATCCGGGTGCGGACCCGCCACGGCGACGAGCCGACCGTCCTGTGGACCGGCTACGCCGACGGCCGCTACGAGGTCGCGCTGGCCGGGCCGGCCGACGAGCGCACCGAGCCCGGCACGTCGGTCACCCTCGTGCCGCGCCGTGACGGCGGGCAGTGGCTCACCCAGGCCACCGTCACCGACCTCGCCCGCCTCTACGGGTCGCTGCTGCCGGTCACCGTCCGCGTCGGCAGCGAGGTCGTCTCGGCCGGGCCGCCGCCGTGGCTGGCCACCGCGGCCGACTCGCCCGGCGACCGCCGGGAAAGACTTCTGGAGTACGCGCAGGCGACGCTCGGTTTCGCGCCGTTCGACGTGATCGACCTGGCCGTGCCGGCGGCCGGCCTGACCGGTGCCGCGTTCGTGCTGCCCATGCCCGTCAACCCGGCCGCGAAGGCGGGCCACCGCGTCTATCTCAAGCGGATGCTGCTCGGCGAGGGCGCCGAGGGGCTGCTGCCCGAGTGGGCGTTCTTCGCCCGCTGCGTCGTCGACGCCACCGAGCTGCGGCCCACCGCCAGCCGCGAGGCCCTCTACGAGGACGGGCTGCTCGACGAGGTCCGCGAGGCCCTCGGCGATCAGCTGCGCGGCTGGCTCGTGCGGCTGGCCACCCACGACCGCGAGCGGCTGGCCGCCTTCCTCGACGTGCACCACCTGGGCGTCAAGGCGCTCGCCCTGCACGACGACGAGATGCTGCGCCTGGTCGACCAGTGGTGGCCCATGGAGACCAACATGGGCCGCATGACGCTCGCCGAGTTCCGCGAGCGCCACGGCACCGTGCGGTACTGCGCCACCATCGACGAGTTCCGCCAGCTCGCCGCCGTCGCGGCCGCGCAGAACCTGGCCGTCGTCAACGGCGGCTACACGTACGACTCGGAGATCATCGAGCGGCTGCCGTCGCTGGACCGGGAGATTCTCGTCGACCGGCTCGACCCGAGCGACCTGACCACCCGGTTCGAGACGCTGGACCCGGCCGCCGAGCTGGCGCTGCGACCCTTCGTGGCCGCCGCGCAGCGGGTGCTCGACCGGCTGGGCTGCGAGGCGGTGGTGCGTTCGTTCGAACCCGCCGCGCTGCCCGCCCTCTACCTGGTCGACCGCTCGGCGGCCTTCCAGCAGCAGCTGCGCGAGACCCGCGACCGCGTCGACGACGTCTGGGCGGGCGTACTCGCCGCCTTTGAAGAAGCCGAGGCCGACGCCCGCCCGCAGCTGGTGCTCAACCACCGCAACCCGCTGGTGCGCCGGCTCATCGCCCTGGCCGGCACCGGGCTCACCGAGCTGTCCGTCGAGGCGATCTACGGCCAGGCGCTGCTGCTCGGGCACCATCCGTTGCGGCCCGCCGACGCGGCGCTGCTCAACCGGTCCTTCCTGGGCCTGCTCAACCACGCCGTAATCGGGGAGGCCGACCGTGACGGATGAGACGCGCGTCCGCGAGATGATCGCGCACGTCTGGGACATGCCGTACGGCGCGGGGCACATCGCGGCCGCCGAGGAGGCGATCCGGCATGCCGACGCGCTCGGCAGCGCCGACCTGGCGTTCCAGGCCCGGATGGCGGCCACTCCGGCCTACCAGCACGGCGGTGAGCCGGCCAAGGCGTTCGTCACGTTCTCCTGGTGTCTGTCGGAGTACGACAAGGACCCGGCGCGGCACAAGGCCGAGGACGGCGAGCTGCTGCTGTGGTACTTCAAGTACGTCATCTCGTCGCTGACGAAGTTTCCCGAAGTGCCGCTGGACCGCACGTTCGAGGTGCTCGACGACATGCAGCGGCGGTACACGATCGGCGGGCACAGCCTGCACGCCGTCTACCAGTACCGCTGGGTCGTCGCGCACCACCTGGGCGACGAGGCGGTCGCCGACGAGTACTACGCGAAGTGGTGCGCGGCGCCCCGCGACGAGAACTCGGACTGCGCCGGTTGCGACCCGACGTCCAAGGTGGCGCACCTGGTCAGCCGGGGACGTTACGAGGAGGCGGTGGCGCTGGGCGAGCCGGTGCTCGCCGGGCGCCTGGGCTGCCGGGAGCAGCCGCAGTCGATCCTGACGGAGCTGATGGTGCCGTACGTGCGGACCGGCCGGCTCGAGGAGGCCCGCGACGCGCACCGGCGCGCGTACCGGGCCGTGCGCGGCACGCTGGCCAGCATGGGCGACATCAACCAGCACATCTACTTCTGCGGCGTAACCGGCAATGAGGTGCGCGGCCTGGAGCTGATCGAGCGGCACCTCGACTGGCTGGACCGCGCGCCGACGCCGCTGACCGCCATGTACTTCTCGGCCGCGTCGGGGCTCGTGCTGCGCCGCCTGGCCGAGGCGGGCCACGGTCAGGTGACGCTGCGCCGCGCCTCGGGCGAGGTCGCCGTGGCGGACCTGGCGGCCGAGCTGGCCGCGCGGGCCCGCGAACTGGCCACCCGGTTCGACGAGCGCAACGGAACCGGCCACCAGTCGCGGCTCGTGGAGAGCTGGCTGTCGGCCGAGCCGATCGTGGAGTACCTGCCGCTGACGCCCACGGCGCGGTCGCTGACCTCGCCCGCGACCACCGGACCGGAGCCGGTCGAGCCCGAACCGGTCGAGGTGGAGCTGCCGGAGAACATCACGGTGGACGAGGTGCTCGACCAGATCGAGCAGGGCTACCGGGCCGGGGACGAGCGCTCGGCGTTCGGACTGGTGCGGGCGTTCGAGGAGCGCTTCGCGGAGGAGAAGTTCACCGACGAGCAGGCGGCCCGCCGGGCCGACTACCTGGCCGCGGCCGCCGCCAACGAGCGCGGCGACCTGGCGGAGGCCGAGCGCCGGTGGAGCGAGGCGGTGCGCCTGTACGCCGAACTGGGCCACGAGGACCGCAGGTACACGGCGTTGGGCCGCCTGGGGCTGACCATCTGCGAGCTGGGTCGCCAGGACGAGGGCCTGCCGATGACGGAGGAGGCCGCCGCGTACCTGCTGACGCAGGGGGCGCCGCACCTGCGCGCGAGCGCGGCGCACCGGCTGGCCGGGGCGTTGCTGCGCGGCCAGCGGCCGGAGGAGGCGCTGTCCGCGTTGGACGTGGCCGCCGAGTACGCGCCGGACAGCCCCAACCCGTACACGGTGTACGCGGTCGCGTTGAGCCGTGCGCAGTGCCTGGGCATGCTGGGCCGGGTCGGGGAGTCGGTCGAGGCGGCCCGGCAGGCGCACGAGGGCTTCGCCGAGCTCGACCACCGGCCCGGCCGGGCGGCGGCGGCCTGGGCGATGGGCCTGGGCCTGGAG
>JAEZGP010000098.1 GCA_023437285.1 Actinomycetes bacterium
GGCTGGGTCACCCGGGCGACCGCGAATCCCAGCGCCTGCGCGGCGTCGCGCACTGCGCACAGGTCCGGCGCGTCCACGCTGCCGCCGGCGCCGTGCCCGAGCACGAGTAGGCCCTTGGCGCGGCCGGCCGGCAGCACCCAGTCGACCTCGGCCGGGCCGCGCGGCGTCTCGACGACGGTCACCCCACGATGATCCCCCACCGGGGGCGGCGGCTACGCCGACGCCACGAGTTCCCGGGTCGCGCTCATCGGCCCGCTCAGGGCGCGCGCCGCCGCCAGGGCGTCGTACGTGGTCCCGGACTCACGCATGCCGGCCCGCCAGGCCACCAGCATCGCGCGACGTTCCCGCGCGGTCGTGCCGCCCCATACGCCGTGGCAGTCGCCCACGTCCAGGGCCCACGCCAGACAGGCGCCCTGCACGTCACACGTGCGGCACAGCGCTACGGCCGCGTCCGTCGCCTCGTTGGGCGCCGGGAAGAAGACCTCAGGATCGACGCTGCGGCACACGCCGCGCACCCGCCACGCCTGACCGTCCTCGCGCTCCTCGAAGGCACGACGCAGTCTTGGGTCCCGGCTCGCCGCCGCCACCTCGTGCGGCCGCGGCATCCGTGCCCGAGTCATACCCACCTCCCCCGTGGGTTCGCCGAACGACGCCCGCCCCCCTCGGCGGACGCCAACGCAAAGGCCTGTCGATGCGACCAGGCCGGCGCTGTGTTCTATCGCACTCGACACACATCGAACAAGGGGAGGGCACCTTATAAGCCAAAAGTGCTACGACCGAATAGGGTCAAACCCCTAAAACAGCGCGGGAGTTTCGTCTGTCACCGCAGAAGATGAGGGAATCGCGCGGATAAGTTCTGGACCGTCGTTTCGGACATCGCCGACAGCGGAGCCCACCGGACGAATCTCCAGCCGGGCCAGCCAGGATGCGTCCGGGGCGAGCAGCCCCGTCGCGTCGTCGGCCGACAGCCAATCGGCCCACCTCTCCGGCGGCAGCACCAGCGGCATCCGGTCGTGCACCGCCGCGAGGTCCCCCACCGCCGCCGTCGTGATCACAGTGGTCGTGAGCAGGCGCTGCTCCTCCGAGCCCCACACCGACCACAGGCCCGCGAACGCCAACGGCCCGCCGTCGGGGCGGGTCATGAAGTACGGCTGCTTGCCGTCCGGCCGCTTGAGCCACTCGTACCAGCCGTCGGCCGGCACCAGGCACCGCCGCCGCGCGAACGACGGCGCGAACGCCCGCGACGTCGCCACCGTCTCCGCCCGTGCGTTGATCATGCGCGCGGCACCTCTGGTGTCCTTAGCCCACGGCGGCACCAGCCCCCACCGGGCCAGCGACAGCACCCGCCCGTCAACGCGCGGGCTGCGTCGCACCAGCGCCACCGGGTCGGTCGGCGCTACGTTGTAGTCGGGCTCAAGCGCGCCCTCGGTCTCGTCCACAGCCTCGAACAGCGCCGACAGATCGGCCGCGCTGCGCGTAGAGGCATACCGCCCACACATGGCCCCTACGGTAGCGCCGGGCAGAATGTCACACACGCGGCGAACAACACCCGACAGGAGCGGTTAACTGCCAAAGAAGCGCGAGTACGACGAGGACGACGTGCGGATCCGGCCGGGCCGCTCGACGCGTCCGCGTACCCGCATCCGGCCCACCCACGACGCCGCCCTCGACGGCTTCGTCGTCGCGGTGGACCGGGGCCGCTACACCTGCGCCGTCGGCGACCGCCTGGTCACCGCCATGCGGGCCCGCGAACTGGGCCGCCGCGGCGTCGTCGTCGGCGACCGCGTCGCCATCGTCGGCGACACCTCCGGCTCCGACGGCTCGCTGGCCCGCATCGTGCGCATCGACGAGCGCACGTCGGTCCTGCGCCGCAGCGCCGACGACGAGGAGAACACCGTCGAGGGCCGCCAGGAACGCATCATCGTGGCCAACGTCGACCAGCTCGTCATCGTCAGCGCGCTCGTCGACCCGCCGCCCCGCACCGGCTTCATCGACCGCTGCCTCGTCGCCGCGTACGACGCCGACATCGAGCCCCTGCTCTGCCTCACCAAGGCCGACCTCGCCGGACCGGACGAGGTGCTCGCCTACTACGCCGACCTCGACCTGCCGTACGTGCTCTGCCGCCCCGACGCCCCCCTCGACGACCTGGTCGACCGGCTGCGCTCGCGGCTGTCGACGTTCATCGGCCACTCCGGCGTCGGCAAGTCCACCCTGGTCAACCGGCTCAGCCCGGACGCCGGCCGGGCGGTGGGCGAGGTCAGCGCCATCGGCAAGGGCCGCCACACGTCCACGTCGGCGGTCGCCCTCGCGCTGCCCGGCGGCGGCTGGATCGTCGACACCCCGGGCGTACGGTCGTTCGGCATCGCCCACGTCGACCCGGAGAACGTCCTGCACGGCTTCCTGGACCTGTTGCCGGCGTCGGTGAACTGCGAACCCAACTGCGACCACCTCACCACGCCCAACTGCGGGCTGGACGCCCTGGTCGCCGCGGGCGGCGCCGACCCCCGCCGCCTGGCCTCCTACCGCCGCCTGCTTGCCTCCCGTACCGGCGAACCCCTCCCGGACGACTGACCGGCCGCGACGCGACCTTCGACCCCCCGCCGTCCCAGTGCCCTGCCGCCGTCGCAGTAC
>JAEZGP010000176.1 GCA_023437285.1 Actinomycetes bacterium
CGATGATCGCGGTCTGCGCGCCACCGACCTCGATCGTAAGGGTGTCGAAGAAGTGCCGGTTGAGGTAGTCCAGCCGCTCGTCCGCGATGGCCTCGTCGTCGGCGAGGGCGGCCAGCTCGCCGCGGGCCTCGCGGAGCTGTTCCTCCAACCGCTCGGCGGTCGCGTCGGTCGTCCGGGGCCGGAAGCGGCGGGCCACGTCGACCCCGAGGACCGTCGCGGGTCCGGTGCCGGCCACCCGCACCGAGTCGGTGACGAGCTGCAACGGCAGGTCGTCGAAGACGACCTTGTGCTCGCCGGCGGGCAGGTCCACCCGACCGCGCCGGGTGATCCTGGCGCGGTCGGGATAGACCGTGACGGCGACGATGGGGGCGCTGACGATCACGGGTTCGGTCACGTGGCCGAGGCTAGCCGCCCCCGGCAACCGCGCCGGTCAGGCGGCGGGGAGGGCGTTGGCGCGCGCTACCTGCGCGTACCACTGGGAACTGGTTTTGGGGATGCGGGCCTGGGTGGCGTAGTCCACATAGGTCAGCCCGAACCGCTTGGCGTAGCCGTGGGCCCATTCGAAGTTGTCGAGCAGCGACCAGGCGAAGTAGCCGCGCAGCGCGACGCCGGCCGACAGGGCGGCGTGGCAGGCCCGCAGGTGCGCGTCGAGGTAGGCGACCCGGTCGGGGTCGTCGACCGTGCCGTCGGGGCCGGGCTTGTCGGGGTACGCCGCGCCGTTCTCGGTGATGTAGATCGGCAGGTCGGGGCGCAACTGGTGGACGTCGAGCAGCTGCTGGGTGAGTCCCTGCGGGTCGATCTCCCAGCCCATGTCGGTGACGGGCAGGTCGCGGCTGATGCGGCGGACCCGCTCGCTGCCGATCCACGGCGAGGGGATCGCCGGGTCGTGCGGCTCGCCGTCGGCGGCGGCGACGGCGTTGCGGCTGTAGTAGTTGAGGCCGAGCAGGTCGATCGGGGCGGCGATGGTGGCCAGGTCGCCGTCCTGGATGAAGGCCAGGTCGCTGACGGGGGCGAGGTCGGCGCGCAGGTCGGCCGGGAACTCGCCGCGCAGCAGCGGGTCGAGGAAGATGCGGTTGCCGATGGCGTCGAGGCGGCGCACCGCCTCGGCGTCGGCCGGCGCGTCGCTGGCCGGGGTGAACGCGTGCAGGTTGAGCGTGATGCCGTACTGGCTGTCCGGCCGCTGCGCGCGCATCGCCTGCACCGCCAGCCCGTGGCCGAGCAGCAGGTGGTGCGCGGCGCGCAGCGTGGCGACCTTGTCCTGGTGGCCGGGGGCGTGCTCGCCCGTTCCGTAGCCCAGCATGGCCGAGCACCACGGCTCGTTGAGGGTGATCCAGTGCTTGACCCGGTCGCCGAGGGCGGCCTCGGTCAGCGCGGCGTACTCGGCGAACCGGTCGGCCGTGTCGCGGGCCGGCCAGCCGCCGGCGTCCTCGAGTTCCTGCGGCAGGTCCCAGTGGTAGAGCGTCACCCACGGCTCGATGCCCCGGTCGAGCAGGTCGTCCACCAGGCGCTGGTAGAAGTCGAGCCCCGCCTGGTTGACCGGGCCCCGCCCGCCGGGCTGCACGCGGGGCCACGCCACCGACAGCCGGTAGGCGTTGAGGCCCATCCCGGACAGCAGGGCCACGTCCTGCGCCGCGCGGTGGTAGTGGTCGCAGGCCACGTCGCCGGTGTCGCCGTCGCGGACCTTGCCGGGGGTGTGGCTGAACGTGTCCCAGATCGAGGGCGTCCGGCCGTCTTCGGTCGCCGCGCCCTCGATCTGGTACGCCGCGGTGGCGGCGCCCCACCGGAAGCCATCGGGAAAGCTGAGCTCAGTCATGGACCTGAGACTATTAGAGAAGCGAACGAAGGTCCTCCGTGACCACGTCCGCACCGTTTTCCGCGAGCCCTTCGGCCTCGCCGCCACGGTCGACGCCGACGACGAGCCCGAAATTACCGGCCTTGCCGGCCCGTACGCCGGCGATGGCGTCCTCGAGCACGACGGCGTCGGCGGGGGCGACCCCCAGTTCCTGCGCCGCGCGCAGGAACGTGTCGGGCTGCGGCTTGCCCGGCAGGTTGAGCGCCTTGGCCTCCAGGCCGCTGACCCGGACCTGGAAGTAGCCGTCCAGGCCGACCCGGCGCAGGACCATCGCGCAGTTCTCGCTGGCGGAGACGACGGCGAGCTTGCGCTGCGCGGCGCGGGCCGCGTTGAGCAGGTCGACCGCGTCCGGGAAGACCTCCACCCCGTTGCGCTCCAGCTCGTCCAGGAAGTACTTGTTCTTCGACAGGCCGAGCCCGTAGATCGTGTCCATGCCGGGACCGTCGTCAGGGTTGCCCATCGGGAGGGTTATCCCGCGCGATTCGAGAAACTTCGCGACTCCCTCAAAACGCCGCCGACCATCGACGTACCGGACGTAGTCGACCGCGATCTCGAAGGGCGCCTGCGGCTGTCCGGTCCGCTCCGACCAGGTCCGCAGGAATTGATCAAACAGCTGCTTCCAGGCGCGGGCGTGCACGGCCGCCGTCTTTGTGATCACTCCGTCGAGATCAAAAAGAAGGGCCTCGTACCGCAGGGCTTTCGCCGCGGCGTCGTCCGCCATATTGGTCCCCCCATCTCCGTCGTCCAGCCGATCCGCTTAACCCGATCGTCATATATTGTTCCGATCGTGTTACAACGTGACATTGTCCTGCCACCGGCACACGTCTACGTGCCCGATGAGTGGCGCATCGTCGAGACAAGGTACTCAGACGAGCACCTTGGTCGCGCCGAGACCGTATTCGCCTTGAGCAACGGCTTCCTGGGCGTCCGTGGGACGTTCGAGGAGGGCCGCCCGGCACTGCTGCCGGGAACGTTCGTAAACGGCTTTCATGAAACGTGGCCCATCGTGCACGCCGAAGAGGCGCATGCCCTGGCTCGGGTTGGTCAGACGATCATCAACGTCCCCGACGCCACGGTGTTCAAACTCTATGTGGACGATGAACCTCTATTTCTCGCCACGGCCCGGGTGCAGGACTACCGGCGCGTTCTCGATATGCGCGCCGGCACGTTGACGCGCGAGTTCACCTGGATCCTGCCGAGCGGCAACCGGGTACGCGTCCGATCGAGCCGGATGGTCTCGATGCGCCACCGGCACCTAATCGCCATGACGTACGAGGTGACGGTCCTGGACGAGGCGGCGCCGATCGTCGTGTCGTCCCAGGTCGTCAACCGGCAGGACACCCGGCCCGCCGACGAGCAGCCCGAGGACCGGCCCAGCGACCCGCGCCTGTCGCGCGTGCTGCCCGACCGGGTGCTCAACGCGCGGGTGATCGACGCCGAGGACAAGCGGGTGATGCTGGGCTACATCACCACCAACAGCCGGATGACCCTGGCCGTCGGCGTCGACCACGTCATCGAGGCGGAGTCGCCGTACGAGACGACGGTGTCGGCCGACGGCGACGGCGGCGAACTGCTGCTCACCGCCGACGCCCAGCCCGGGGTGCCGATCCGCATCACCAAGTACGCGACCTACCAGGGCTCGCGCAGCATCCCGGCCTCCGAGCTGACCGACCGCGCCCGGCGCACCCTCGACCGGGCCCTGCGCGCGGGCTTCGACAACCTGCTGGCCGAGCAGCGCGAGCAGTTCGAGCAGTTCTGGGAGCGGGCCGACATCCGCATGCGCGGCGGCGCCAACGAGGTGCGCTACCAGCAGGCCATCCGGTGGAACCTGTTCCAGCTGGCGCAGGCGTCCTGGCGGGCCGAGAACGCCGGCATCTCGGCCAAGGGCCTCACCGGGCAGGCCTACGACGGCCACTACTTCTGGGACACCGAGATCTACGTCCTGCCGTTCCTGGCGTACACGCACCCGCGCCTGGCGGCGAACCTGCTGCGGCACCGGCACTCCACCCTGGATCGCGCGCGGGAACGGGCCCGCGACATGAGCCAGGAGGGTGCGCTGTTCCCGTGGCGGACGCTGACCGGCGAGGAGGCGTCCGCCATGTTCCAGGCGGGCACCGCGCAATACCACATCAACGCCGACATCGCGTTCGCCGTACGCCAGTACGCGGAGGCGACCGGCGACCGCCAGCTGCTGGCGGAGGCGGGTGCGGAGATCCTCGTGGAGACCGCGCGGTTCTGGGAGGACCTCGGCTTCTACGGCGAGGACGGCAAGTTCCACATCCACGGGGTGACCGGGCCGGACGAGTACACCACCGTCGTCAACGACAACACGTACACGAACCTGATGGCGCGGCTGAACCTCAGCTACGCCGCGGCGACCGTGCGACGGCTGCGCGAGGAGCAGCCCGCCGACTACACGGCGCTCGCCCACGCCGTCGGGCTGCGCGACGACGAGGTGAGGTCCTGGGAGCGGGCGGCGGCCGCGATGCACGTGCCGTTCGACGAGAAGCGCGGCATCCACCCGCAGGACAGCACGTTCCTGGAGCGCGAGGTCTGGGACCTCAAGAACACGCCCAAGGACAAGTTCCCGCTCCTGCTGCACTTCCACCCGCTGGTTATCTACCGGTACCAGGTGATCAAGCAGGCGGACATCGTGCTCGCGATGTACCTGCTGGCCAACGAGTTCTCGGAGGAGCAGAAGCGGCGCAACTTCGAGTACTACGACCGGCTCACCACGGGCGACTCCTCGCTGTCGGCGTGCGTACAGTCGATCATCGCGGCGGAGATCGGGGACCAGACCCGCGCGCTGCGGTACTTCAACTACGCGCTGCTGATGGACCTCGCCGACGTCGCCGGCAACGCCGAGAACGGGGTGCACATCGCCTCGACGGGCGGCGTGTGGGCGGCGCTGGTCGCCGGCTTCGGCGGCTTCCGCAACATCGACGAAACGCCGACCTTCTCCCCCCGGCTGCCGAAGAAGTGGACGGACCTGGAGTTCTCCCTGCTCATCCAGGACCGTCAGCTGCGCGTGCACCTGCGCCACGACGAGGAGACCTACACCCTCGACAAGGGTGACCCCCTCGACGTCTGCATCCGCGGCCAGATGTACACCCTGCAGGCCGGCGCACCGCTCGTCCTGCTCCCCTAATGTCAACTGTCCGGCTGGGCCCGCTCCTGGGCTGGCTCAGCCGGCATATCCGGCCACGCATGGCTCAGCCGGCGTAGCCGGCCACGCTGCCTCAGCCGGCGTAGCCGGCCACGATCGAGGCGAACTCGTAGGGCCGCTGGGCCACGCCGCTGCACGTGGGCACCGCCGGCTGGGCCGGCGCGGGCGTGGGACAGGCCTGGTCGCGGTTGAGCGACCAGAACGACACCCAGCCCAGGTGCCGGCGCCGCGTGTAGTCCACAAGCGACCGTGCCTCGGCCGGCGACAGTTCCTCGCCCCGCACGTCCGCGCGACCGATCATCATCTGCAGCCCCAGCCGGGCGTAGACCTGCGCGTCGGTCCCGCCGAGCAGCCCTTTCACCTGGCGGTGCGCGGCCTCGACCGCGCCTTGGATGTCGGCGGTCGCGGTCCCCGGGCCGAGGTTGAACGCCATCAGGTTGACCACGTCGGGGCGTATGCCCGCGTCCAGCGCGGCCCGCAGCGCGCCGAGGCCGGCCGGCGGCAGACCCGCCCGCGTGACGGGCAGCGTCAGGCTGATCCGCAGCGGCCGGTGCGCCGCCCCGGCCCGGTCGAGCAGCAGCCGCACCGCGCGCATCCGCTTGCCGATGCCGGCGGTCAGGTCGTCGGCCTCGTAGTCGAGGTCGATGCGCGTGAGGTCGTGGGTTTCCACCACCTTCTGGTACGCGTCGGCGAGCGCGCGCTCGGTGGCGCAGCCGGCGCCGAGTTCCGTGCCGGCCGCCCCGCCGAACGACACCGACACGTCGCCGCCGCGCCGCCGGACGCTGTCGATCGTGGCCGCCACCGCCGCGTCGGCGCCCACGCGCCGGGCCGGATCGCCCTGCCAGGCCGGCCGGCAGCCGCCGGCGTCGAGGACGAAGGCGAGGATGAGGGCGCGGGCCCCCGAGGCGTCCAGAGCCCGGCCCACGATGTCCACATCGGAACCGAACGGCTGATAGTACAGCGGAGCCCGGAACGACGACACGGGCACCGGCGCGGGCCGCGGGACCGGCGGCTCTGTGGCGGCGGGCGGCCCGGTGGCGGCAGGTGGCTCCGTAGCGACGGGCGGCCCGGTGACGGCGGACGGCCCGGTGACGGCGGGTGGCCCGGTGACGGGCAGCGGTCCGGACGCGATGACCGTGACGGCCCGGCGCGCGTCGCTCAGGTCGCCGAGCGCCAGACCGGCGCCGGCGGCGGCCCCGGCGAGGATGGTCATCGCGGCGACCTTGAACATCAACTGCTGCGCACGCATCCGCCGTACTCCCGTCTGCCGGCGGATCGCCGCCCGCAACGGGACAACGGCCGCGCACCGCGCGCGGTTGCGGCCCGTCGGCGCGCCGGCATCGGACGACGGACGTCGGGCATCGGACGACGGACGTCGGGCATCGGCATCGGCGTCGGGGGCCGGACAGCAACCGCCCGCCGGGGGCGTGGTGCCTCCCGGCGGGCGGGCGTTATAGCGACCCTTACCCGGACAGGATGTCCGCGAAGCGGTCGACCGCCCAGTTGACGTCGTGGTCGGAGACGACGAGGGGCGGGGCGAAGCGGATCGTCGAGCCGTGCGTGTCCTTGACCAGCACCCCGGCGCGCAGCAGGCGTTCGCACGCCTGCCGGCCGGTCATCAGCGCCGGGTCGATGTCGACGCCGGCCCACAGGCCCCGGCCGCGCACCTCGGTCACGCCGTGCCCGACCAGCCCGTTGAGCCGCTGGTGCAGCACGTCGCCGCGGTCGCGGGCGGCGCGCTGGCACTCGCCCGTACGCAGCAGCCCGATCACCGCCCGCGCGACCGCGCAGGCCAGCGGGTTGCCGCCGAACGT
>JAEZGP010000177.1 GCA_023437285.1 Actinomycetes bacterium
CCCATACGGCCCGCAGCGGTACGCCGCGCAGCAGCGCCTCCTCGAACGCGGCGCCCACGGCCAGCTCCGCCCCGGCCACGCCGACCACGACCGGCCCGTCCGGGCGGGTCGTGCCGCGCACCACCAGCACCGGGCACGGGGCGTGCGCGGCCAGCCGCACCGCGATCGAGCCGACGAGCAGCCCGGTGAATCCGCCGAGCCCCCGGTTGCCGAGCACGACCAGGCAGGCGCCGCGGGCCACCTCGACGAGCACGGCGGCCGGCGGACCGGTGATGACCTGACCGGTGACCGGCACGTGCGGTTCGGTGTGCCGGGCCCGCGCGAGCGCCTCGGCGACGAACTGTTCCGCCTCGGCGCGCAGCCCGCCCTCGGTGGTCGATTCGACGCCGGCGGCGCCGATCGCGCCCGCCGGCAGGCCGTCCGTCGGCAGCGGGTCCAGCGCGCTGCCGAGCAGCGGCCACACGTACGCGTGGATGATGCGCAGCGACCGGCCGCGCCGCCGGGCCTGGCGGGCCGCCTCGTCGACCGCGTCGAGGGCGGTCGGCGACCCGTCGACGCCCACGATGACCGGACCGGTTCCGGACCCGACCGTCACGCCGCTCACCCGTCCTTCACCAGGGGGTGTCACCTACCCGAATAACACCATTTTAATAGTATTCGTTCTCTACTGCCCTGATTGGCGGGTGGTGCGGGCCGACGGACGCGACACACGGGTCCAACGCCCCTGTCCCCGGGCCGCCGGTCGTCGAGACTGTAACCGACAGAGGGGAGCGACATCCGATGACCGCCAACGACGACGGCACCGCGGCCCTGGTTAACGCCGCCGCGACCGCCGGCCACGCCCCGTCGATCCACAACACCCAACCGTGGCGGTGGCACGTCCGGCCCGGCACCCTCGACCTGTACGCCGAGCGCGACCGCCAGCTCGCCGTCACCGACCCCGACGGCCGCCTGCTCACCATCAGCTGCGGCACCGCGCTGCACCACGCTGTTGTCGCGCTCGCCGCCGAGGGCCGCACCGTCACCGTCGCCGCGTTCCCCGACGACGACCCCGACCACCTGGCGCGCGTCACGCTCACCGGCCACGAACCCGTCGCCGCCGAGGCGGTCCGCCACGCGCAGACCATCCGGCTGCGCCACACCGACCGCCGCCCCGTCACCGACACCCCCGTCGAGGCGGCCGCCCTCGACGCCATCGCCAAGACCACCGACCGGTACGGCGTGCACTGCCACTACCTGCGACCCGACCAGATCGTCGAGCTCGCCTCGGTGGCCAGCCGCGCGCAGAGCGCCGAGGGCCTCGACGACGAGTGGCGCGCCGAACTTGCCATCTGGGCCGGCGCGGCGCTGGGCGCCGGCATCCCCGACGTCGGCGCGGCCGGCCGTCCCGCCGGGACCGGCGTGCCCGCCGACGTCGTACCGGCGAGCGCCCCGCAGACCACGGTGCCCGGCCGCGACTTCGGCCAGCCCGGCACCCTGCCCATCGACGCCGGCCACGACCTCGCGGCCAGCTACGCCATCCTGTACGGCCCGCAGGACACGCCCGAGGACTGGCTGCGCGCCGGACAGGCGCTGTCGGCGGCCTGGCTCACGGCCACCGAACTGGGCGTCTCCGTCGTGCCGATGAGCGCCGCCGTGGAGGTCGACGCGACCCGCCACGAGCTGCGCCGCCTGCTCGCCGGCGTCGGGTACCCGTACCTCGGCCTGCGGCTGGGCATCCCCGACCCCGACCACGCCGGCCCGCCGGCCACCCCCCGCCTGCCCGCCGAGCAGACGATCACCTTCGACGAGCCCTGACCCGGCCGCCTCAGCCGGTCAGGGCCGCGACCGCACCCGCGAAGACGTCCGCATACGCGTCCACATCGGACGGTGTCGTCGCCGGGCAGGTCAGGGCCATATTGTGGAACGGGGTCAGCAGGACACCCCGGTTGACGGCGTACAGGTGCAGGAAGTCGTCCAGCTCGGCGTCCGCGGCCAGGTGCGACGCGGTGCCCGTACGCGGGGCGGGAGCGGTGAAGCGGACCTCGACCCGGGCACCCAGCTGGACCACCGACCACGGCAGCCCGGCCCCCGCCACCGTGGCGCGCAACGCCGCGGTGAGCCGGTCGGTCAGGCCGATCATGTGGGCGAACGCGTCGTCGGTGAGCACCTCGCCGAGCGTCGCGCGGGCGGCCGCCATCGACAGCGGGTTGCCGGCCAGGGTGCCGCCGACCCCACCCATGTCGACGAGGTCGAGGTCGGCGCGGCCCAGGGCCCGGTCGGCCAGCTCGGCCGACAGCCCGTACGCCCCGCAGGGGATGCCGCCCGCGATCGCCTTGCCGATCGTCACGACGTCGGGCCGCAGGTCCCACGCCTGGGTGCAGCCGCCCGGGCCGGCGCTCAGCGTGTGCGTCTCGTCGATGATCAGCAGCGTGCCGGTCTCGTCGCACGCGGCGCGCAGGCCGTCGAGGAAGCCGGGGTCGGGCAGGACGATCCCGATGTTGGTCAGCGCGGGCTCGGTCAGCACCGCGGCGACCCGGCCGTCGGCGAGCAGCTCGCGCACCGCAGCCAGGTCGTTGAACTCGCAGACGCGCGTCGTGACCGTCGGGTCGACCGGCGGGCCGACGTTCCCGGCCCGCGAC
>JAEZGP010000206.1 GCA_023437285.1 Actinomycetes bacterium
CCGCGTGGCTAGACGGCCAGCGCGCCAACCTCATCGCCGCCGCAACCCACGCCGCCGCGCGCGGCTGGCCGGAGCACGCGGTGACGCTGTCGACCACCCTGTGGCGCTTCCTGGAGGTCGGTGGCCACTACCAGGAGGCGCTCGCCGTGCACGCGGGCGCCGCGCGGGCCGCGCGGACGGCCTCGGCCAAGGCGCACGTGTTGACGAACCTCGGCAGTACCCACTGGAGCCTCGGTGATCACCGCACCGCGCGGCGCTGCTTCGACCGGTCGCTGGCGGCGTTCCGGGCGGCCGGCGACGGCGACGGGCAGGCGCGGGCCCAGGCCCGGCTGGCGCTGGTCTACGAACGGCTGGGCGACTATCCGCAGGCCATGGAGCACCTGCGGGCGGCGCTGGAGGGCTACCGGCAGGCCGGCGACCGGCACGGCGTGGGTACGCAGTTGCTGAACCTGGGCGCCTTGCAGCGCCGGCTCGGTGACCTGGCTGCCGCGCTCGCCCGCCAGCGGGAGGCGGCGGACATCTTCGCCGAGTTGGGCGACCGGCGCCTGCTCGGGTACGCCCTGGGCAACCTGGGGGCCACCGAGAGCGAGCGCGGCGAGCACGACGCGGCGCTGCGCCATCTCGACGAGGCGCTGGCGGCCTGCCTCGAGGCCGGTGACCGGGGCGGGGAGGGCAGCGCGCACGCGGCGCTCGGCGCGGCGTACACCCGATTGGGTCGACACGACGTGGCGGTCGGGCACCTCGACCGCGCGCTGGCCGTCGCCGACGCGATCGGCGAGGCGAGCCTGCGGATGGAGGCGCTGAACACGTTGGGCGAGAGCTGGACGGCGCGGGGCCGGCCGACCGACGCGATCGCCGTTCACCGTGCGGCGGAGCACCTGGCCAAGCGCAACGGCGACCGGTACGAGCAGGCACGGGCACTGGCCGGGCTCGCCGTGGCGCTGGCTGCGGCGGGGCGTCCCGAGGAGGCCGGGACGAGCCGGCGGCGGGCCCGCGGCATCTACCGCAAGCTGGGCGTCCCCGAACCGGTGAACGCGCCGGCCGCGGTCAGCACGGCACGCCGTTGACCGTGATGTCGGTGGGGATCTCGGTGGCCGCCGCGAGGCCGCTCCACCCGAACGAGAACGCCTGGCCGGTGTTGATCTTCGAGTTCCAGCTGGTGCCGTTGGCCGTGGCGACGCCCTCGGCGGTCTGTGTGATCGTGGCACCCCACGTGGTGACGATCTGGGTCGGGTGGGCAAAGCTCCAGCGCACGGTCCAGCCGTCGATTGTCGGGCCATTGTTGACCATGAGGATGTCGGCCACGAAGCCGCCGCGCCACTGCGACAGGTAATAGGTGCAGTCCACGCCGGGCGTGTCGGCGAGCGCCGGGGAGGGCGCCGCGGCAACGGCAGCCAGCCCCGCCACGACGGCCGCCGCCAGCCTGTGCCTGCTTACGCTCATCGCGCGCGTCTCCCGCCTCGTGCCGTCTCCCTGCGCAACTATCGGTGACGCATTGGAACTAGTCAATAGCTGTCAGTGTCGTCGCGTACGTGACGCCGTGCGATTCGACCTCGAACCCGGCCCGCTCATAGACGCCCACCGCGCCGGTGGGGCTGCTCGCGTCGACGTTGAGCACGACCTCCCGGGCCCCCGCGTTGCCCGCCGCCGCGAGCACCGAGCCGAGCAGCGCGCTCGCGATACCGTGCCGGCGCCACTCCCGCGACGTGCCCACGTGCCCCACGTACACGCGGTGCGGCTGCGGGTCGGTGTAGGCCAGGCAGTAGCCCGCGATGCGGGTGCCATCCAGCGCCAGGCGCGACAGCGCGGGCCGGAACGTGGCCGAGTCCACCGTCAGCCGCCGCCACTCGGCCTCGGGCCGCCGCTGGTAACCCCAGTGGTCCTGGAACGCGTCCATGTGCGCCGCGTACAGATCATTGCCGAAACCAGGCGAGTACGGCACGAGGGCCAGCCCGTCCGGCAGTGGCGCGGTGATGGCCAACGCCGCCGAGCCCGCCGAGGTGTCGGCCACCATTTCGAACCAGTGCCGCACGGGCGTGAAGCCGAAGCGCCGGTAGAGCCGGATCGCCGGCTCGTTGCCGGCCAGCACGTCGGCGTGCAGCGACCACGTGCCGCCCGGGGCGACCGTGCGGTGGATCTGCCGGGCCCGGTCGACCTGCCACTGGAGCAGGTCACGGCCCAACCCTTTGCCGTACCAGGCGGGGCGTACCCCGCCGACCAGGTCGATGCGGAAGCCGCCCGGCGGAGGGGTCGGCACCAGCCCGACCGCCACGATCCCACCGTCGCCGGACACGACCACCCGGGTGTCGGTGCCGACGTCGCGGACGATCGAGTCGATGACGGCGCGTGTCTCGTCGACGTCGTTGGCCGGCTGGCCCCCTGCGGCGATGTCGACCTCATTGAGCAGGTCGGTCACCGCCTCCGCGTCCGCGTCGGTATAGGGGCGCGTGGTGAGCTGGGCGGTCGGCATTCCTCGACGGTACGACGGGCCGCAACGGGATTTCCGCGCCTGTCGGATTGTCACGCCAGCCAGCACAGGTAGTTGTTGACCGTGATGAAGTTCGGTACCTCGGTCGCCGCGGCGAACCCGCTCCACCCGAAGGAGAACACCGCGGACGAGCGGACGAACGCGTTGGCCGGCACCGGCGTGGCGAGCACCGTGCCGTACGGGTCCTGCCTGATCACCGCGTTCCAGACGGCGCCGATCCGGGTCGGCTGGTGGAACCGCCAGCGCACCGTCCAGTTTGTGATGGCGGGGCCCTTGTTGAGCACGTAGATGTCGGCGTTGAAGCCGCCCGACCACCTGTGCGTGATGACGTAGTGGCACTGGAAGACCGGATAGGGGTCCGCGGCGGCGGCCGGGGACGCCGCCGTGACCAGGGCGGTCACCGCGGCGGTGGCGGCCACCAGGGCGTTACGCAGTCGAGCCAGCATCGCTTCGCCTCCAGGTCACGCTGGCGCGGCCCGTCCGCGCCACAGTGCGTCACTATGCGTCAAGAATTGATTACAGTCAATGCTTTGGTTTCGTGTCGGTGGGGCTGGTTAACATCCGCCCATGGCGTACGACTTCCAGGTCACTGTCGACAGTTCCGACCCGCACACGCTCGCCGACTGGTGGGCCGAGACCCTCGGCTGGGAGGTGGAACCCAGCAACGAGGCGTTCATCCGCCGCATGGTCGACGAGGGCCAGGCGTCCGAGGACGACACGACCACCCACAACGGGGTGCTCGTCTGGCGCGTCGGCGCGGCCATCCGGCCACCCGCCGGCGGCGACGTGCCCGCCCGCCGGGTCCTGTTCCAGGTGACCCCGGAGAAAAAGACCGTCAAGAACCGCGTCCACCTCGACATCCGCGTCGGCGACGACAACCGCGACGAGGTGGTCGCCCGGCTGACCGCCCGTGGCGCGACGAAGCTGTGGGACGGCACCCAGGGCCCGTTCACCTGGGTCACCATGGCCGACCCCGAGGGCAACGAGTTCTGCGTCGCCTGACCGGAAAAGGTGATCACCGCCCTGGTGATGACCAGCAGGATCCTCCCTTGCCGCAGCTCAACCGAGATAGACTGCCGGCGACCGGACGGAAGTGGGGGCCCGATGAGCTTGGCGGTGCTGAAGCATCCTGGTCCTTGGTCGGAAGAGCAGTACCTCGCGCTCGGCGAAACACCGGACCGGATCGAACTGATCGACGGGGGACTGTGGGTCAGCCCGGCTCCGAACAAGCCCCATCAGGACATCTCGTTTCTCCTCATGACCGCGGTCCGCCCGGCGGCGCGGGCCGCCGGGCTGCGCGCGTACGAGGCGGCCAACCTCCGCCTCGGCCCCGACCGGATCGTTATTCCGGACCTCGTGGTTGCGGACACCGATCCACACGGCGGGATCATCGAGGCGTCCGAGGTCGCCCTGGTCTGTGAGATCGTCTCGCCCAGCAACGCGGCCAACGATCGGCTGCTCAAGATGCAGTTCTATGCCACCGCACAGATCGAGTGGTACCTGCTAGTCGAGCCCGACCTGGTCGCCTTCGAGTACGTGACTGTTCAACTCTTCCGTCTCGCAGGCCACCATTTTGTCGAGCACGCCGTCGCCAGCCGCGGTCAAACGTTGACACTGACCCACCCATTCGCCTGCGACATCAACGCCGACGCTCTCATCGACTGGTAGCCGCGGGTTCCGATTCTTGCCATGGACGGTCTGTGGCCACGTCCGCCCCGGCAAGGATGATCCGGCCGATCACGTTGGTGGATGTGCCTTCAGCCAGGCTGCCGCCCGGCGCGCTGACGCGCGCGACAGCCAGGCGTCCTGGATGAGCTCGGCCAGTTCCCGGCGCGTGAGCTCGCCTATCCGGCTGGCCCGCAACAGCACCGACGGGTGGCCGTCGAAGTGGGCGGTGGTGAAGAACGGCGACCTGGCGTCCTGGATCAGGGCCTGCTTGTCCGCCTCCGACTCGACCCAGAAGACGATCACGTCCGGGTAGCGTTGCCCCGTTTCTGGGTCGACCGCGTCCGGCCGGGGGTTGCGGAAGAACACGAAGGACTTCCCGCCCACCTGGTAGACCGGATTGTCGCCCGAGCCGTACTCGACGGTGACATGCGGCATTGCCGCCGCGAGCTCGTGCACGTCCTCAATGCCAGCCGGCCGGTCGTCGTCCGCCACCTCCCGAAGGTACCCGTACCCGTGCCGGGTCGTGCCAGGATGCTCGGCATGCCTGTTCGTGCCCTCAGCTTCGGAGCGGTCGCGCAGGCGTACGAGCGCTTCCGGCCGGGATACCCCGCGGAGCTTTTCGACCTCGTCATCGCCTACGCGGGTCGGCCGGTTCGCACCGCCCTCGAAATCGGCGCCGGGACCGGCAAGGCCACCCGCCTGTTCGCCGAGCGCGGGGTGGCGGTCACCGCGACCGAGCCCGACGAGGCAATGCTCGCCGTACTTCGTAGGCACGTGCCGGCCGCCGCGACGACGCGCGCCGCGTTCGAGGACATCAAACCGGACGACCGGTACGGGCTGGTGTACGCGGCGGCCGCGCTGCACTGGACCCGGCCGGAGGGTCGCTGGCCGCGCGTGGCCGCGCTCCTGGAGCCCGGCGGCGTGTTCGCCTCGTTCGGCGGCCCGGTTCAACCGGCCGACTCCGCCGTCGAGGAGGCGGTACGCGCGGCCCGGGCGCCGTACCTGGACAGCGACGACATTCCCTCCCCCGACGGGACGCCCCCCGACCAGGCCATGCAGTGGCCGGGCACGGAACTCGAACGCTACGGACTCTTCACCGACGTCCGGCAGTGCGTGATCAAGCGCCGGCTGACGATGAGCGCGGGCGACTACATCGGTTACCTGTCGACCGTCTCCGCCTACCTCGAACTCCCGCCGGCCGACCGGGAACGG
>JAEZGP010000229.1 GCA_023437285.1 Actinomycetes bacterium
GGGCGTAGGCGCGTCTGGGCGTGGGCCGGCGGCCCGGCCGGATGCCGCCCCCCGAGCGGCACCCGGCCGGGTCGCCCCCGTCCCCTCTTACAGAGACGCGTGGCGGCGGCGAAAGGTTGCAGCTTCCCGGGACTTTGTCAGCGCGTACCGCGCTCGGCCACCCACGCGGCGACGCGGTCCTCCCGCAGGGCGGTATAGAACTGCTCGGTGACCTGGTCGACGGTCTGGTAGGACCGGCCGTCGATGACCTTGGAGTGGAACCCGCCGAGCGGCGTGGCGATCTCGACGGGATCCAGCCGCAGGGCCGGCCGTACGGAGCTGACCAGGTCGTTCATCGGGATGTTGCCGGTGTCGACGACGAGCGAGTCGCCGACCGCGCGCAGGATCCCGTCGATGGCCGCCACGTCGGTGATCTCGACGGTCCGCGTCGCCTTCGTCAGGATCGCGGCGAAGAGCTGGGCGACGTGCCGGTCGCGGTCGTACCCGCCGAACCTCAGGCCGTTGATCTGACGTACGTAGTCGACCGCCTCCCACGGCTGGAACTGCCGGCACCCCTGCTGGTGCACGTACGGGTTGACGCGCTCCCGCGACGTGCTGGTGTGGTAGCGGCCCTGCGCATCGTAGTGCTCGGAACGCACCACCTGGTCGACGCAGAGCTGCACCCCGCCGAGGGCGCCCACCAGCCGCCGGACCCCGTCGTACTCGATGGTCGCGCCGGCGTCGAACGGCACGCCGGTCAGCGCGGTCACGGTCTGGGCCGCCAGCGGGAAGCCGCCGTCCTCGTACGCCTGGTTGAGGCGGGCGTGCTTGCGGCCGGGGAGCTTGACCTCGATGTCGCGCTGGAGGGTGACGAGGTAGAGGCGGCTGCGGTCGGTCGGCACGTGGGCGATCATGATGGCGTCGGCGCGTGGCGGGTCGGTGGAGCCGGCCCGCTTGTCCAGGCCGAGGAGCAGGAAGTTGAGGGGGCGTCCCGTCACGTCCGCGACCGGGCCCTTGGTAGCGGGCAGCAGGTCGGCCTGTTTGACCGGCATCACCCAGCGGGCGGCGAACGGCGCCATGATGGCGATGGCCAGGCACAGCGCGGTCGTCGTACCGGCCGCGAGCCGGCGGCG
Organism: Actinomycetes bacterium; assembly: GCA_023437285.1. Lineage (GTDB taxonomy): Bacteria > Actinomycetota > Actinomycetes > Mycobacteriales > Micromonosporaceae > Luedemannella. Next base: position 1,113 of record JAEZGP010000229.1, read on the forward strand.
CCGCTGGCGTACCCGGGCCACCTGGGCCGTCGCGGCGTCGAGGATCCGGGTTCCGTCCGGCACCAGGACCTCGTGACGCTCGAACGCCTCTTTGATCTTGTCTTCCAACATCAGCGGCCTCCGCCCAGGATCTCGACCGGCTGCGGGGCGGCCGACAATTGTTCCCGCAGCGTGGCGAGCGCCCGCGAGATATGTGCTCGTACGGTGCCGACCGCGCAGCCGAGCACCTCGGCCACCTGCGCGTCAGCGAGGTCTTCGTAGTAGCGCAACACCAGGGCCGCGCGCTGGCGGCGGGGCAGCGTGGCGAGCAGTTGCCACATCTCGTCACGGTCGGCGCCGGACTCGGCGTGGTCGCGCACGACGGCGTCGCGGCGCGCCGGCGGGTCGCGCAGCACGATGTGCTGCATCCACCGGCCGCGCCGCCAGTCGAGGAACGCGTTGGTGAGCATCCGCCGCACGTACAGGTCGGGTGCGTCGGCCCCCTCCACCCGTCGCCACTTGAGCTGGACGCGGACCAGCGTCTCCTGCACGAGGTCCTCGGCCAGGTACGGGTCGCCGGTCAGCATGACGGCGTAGCGCAGTAACGGCGCCAGCCGGCTTCGGGCGAACTCGTCGTACGTCACTCACACCTCCGGGGACTTGCCCTATAGACGTCCCGGCCGGGCGGAAGCATTGCGTCAGCGGGGTTCCGCGATGGGCAGGCCCGCAGCCGACGCGGCCGCGAGGAGGCGCTTGTCGTACGTGACGAACCACGTCAGGGCCGTCCCGAGCAGGGCGGCGGTCGCCAGGTGGATGGCGTCGAGGCTGCGCAGGAGCGGTTCGGGCTGCGCGGCGGCGGCCGAGCACACGCCGTCGTCCATGGCGATGAAGTTGAGGGCGCCGAGCACGAGCGGCAGGTTGGCCAGGGCCCCGGGGTCGACCCGGCGCAACGCCCGCGCGCATTCGACGCGGGCCAGCGTGGACGACACGAGCGGTACGCCGCCCTGCGCGGTGAGCCACGCGCGCAAGGCGGGCGTCTCGGGCGTGACGTGCACGAGCTTCACGATCGCGCACGAGTCCAGATAGATCATCAGAACCGGTCGTCCCGGTCCTGGCTGATCACGTCGGTGGCGTCGAGTTCCGGCCGGTGGCCGGTGTCCACCGGTTCGGGCAGGTAGCCGGGGTTGGCGGCGGGCGTCAGGCGGCCGGCCGCCTCCAGGCGCGCCAGCACGTCGTCGGCGGGGGTGGCGGGGACCATCCGGATCACGGGGGTGCCCCGGTCGGTCACGATGATCGTCTCGCCCTCCCGGACGCGGCGCGCGATCGCGGCGGTGTGGTGGGTGAGTTCGCGCAGTCCGATGGTCGCCATGCGGCAAAGTTACCACAATTTGTGGTCACATAGCCACGGCGGCGTACCCCACGACGCGCGAGCGGTCCCCGGTCGCGTCCGCCGAGGTCGCGTAGTCCAGCACGGTCGGTGCCCGCCCCCGCGACGCGGCCCACGCCAGCAGCCCGCGCAGCGCGAACACGCCGCACGCGTCGCGTACGCCCACGTCCGCGGACCGCAACCCGACGACCGCCCGCAGCGTCGCCGCGTCCTGGACCCGGGCCTGCTCGTCGGGTTCGTAGTGCGACAGGTCGGTGCTGCACAGCAGCACCGATCCGGGGGCCAGCGCGGCGGAGATCACCGCGGCCACCTCACCAGCCGCGGCGCTGCCGACCGCGATCGAGAGTACGCCGAACGAGCCGGCGAGTACGCGCTGCAGAAACGGCAGCTGCACCTCCAGCGAATGCTCCCGCGCGTGCGCGTCGTCGTCGACCGTGACCAAGCCCGCTTCCACGAGCGCGCCGGCGTCCTCGACGGGCACCTCGCCCAGCGGCGTCCGCCACGCCTCGGCGGAGCCGACCGCGCACCCGCGCAGGGGGGCGAAGTGGGCGGGCCCGACGAGCACGACCCGGCGGGTGTCGCGCGGCAGGCCCGCGTAGGCGACGGCGGCCGTGCGACCCGAGTAGACGTAGCCGGCGTGCGGCACCACGTACGCCGGGGCCTCCCGCGGGTTCGCCGCCCCGGCCAGCAGGGCGTCCACCTGGTCGGCCAGCACGGTGGGGTCGGCCGGATAGAACAGGCCGGCCACGGCCGGCGGCCGGACGGAACCCATCAGGCGGCCTCGAGGATGTGCACCGGCAGGCGGCGCATGCCCCAGGTGCCGGGCGGGCCGTCGTACACGCCGGGCAGCCCGGCGCCGCAGGCCCGGCAGGCGCCCTGGTCGGTGAGCTGGTAGTCGTGGATGGTGTACCAGTCGCGGGCGACCACCCGGGACCCGCAGGCCGGGCAGTACGTGGACTGGCCGGCCTCGTCGTGGACGTTGCCGGTGTAGACGTAGCGCAGTCCGTGCTCGCGCGCGATGCGCTGCGCGCGGCGCAGGGTGGCCGGCGGCGTGGGCGGGACGTCGCGCATCTTGAAGTCGGGGTGAAACGCGCTGAAGTGCAGTGGTACGTCCGGCCCGAGGTTGTCCACGAGCCAGGCCGCCTCCTCGGCGATCTCGGCGTCGGAGTCGTTGTGGCCGGGGATCAGCAGCGTGGTGATCTCGAACCAGACGTCGGTCTCGTGCCGGAGGTAGCGCAGCGTGTCGAGCACCGCGCCCAACTGGGCGAAGGCGACCTTCTCGTAGAACTCCTCGGTGAACGCCTTGAGGTCGATGTTGGCGGCGTCCATGTGCTGGTAGAACTCGGCGCGGGGCGCGGGGTTCATGTACCCCGCGCTCACGGCGATCGCCTTGATCCCCTTCTCGTGACACGCGTCGGCGACGTCCATGCCGTACTCCATGAAGATCACCGGGTCGTTGTACGTGAACGCGACCGACCGGCAGCCCAGCCGTTCGGCGGTGGTCGCCAGGGCCTCCGGCGACGCCGCGCCGGCCAGCGTGTCGATCTCGCGCGACTTGGAGATGTCCCAGTTCTGACAGAACCGGCAGGCCAGGTTGCAGCCGGCGGTGCCGAAGGACAGCACGGCCGAGCCCGGCAGGAAGTGGTTGAGTGGCTTCTTCTCGACGGGGTCGACGCAGAAACCCGACGACCGCCCGTAGGAGGCGAGGACGACCTGGTCGTCGACACGTCCCCGGACGAAGCACAGCCCCCGCTGGCCCTCGCGCAGCTTGCAGGCGCGTGGGCACACGTCGCACTGGATCCGCCCGTCCGGCAGCTCGTGCCAGTGCCGCGTCGGCACCGTGTACGGATCGGCCAGACTCAGCGTGTCGTCGGCCATTCATCCACGGTAGGCCGCCCGAAATGCCCGTGTCCACCCCCGCGAAATCGGGTGTCCTGTCACAGGACGCCGGGAACCGGCCACGCGTCGTCGCCAGCGGCAAGCAGCGGCCGGTAACCTGATTCGCCGTGGACACCGTGACGACACAGGCCCTCGGCGACGTGCTCGCCTTCAATCCGCTCGACGTCAAAGGGCTGCTGGCCACGTTCGGGCTCATCGGCGTGCTCGCGATCATTTTCGCGGAGACGGGCCTGCTGGTCGGCTTCTTCTTCCCCGGTGACTCGCTGCTCTTCCTCGCGGGCGTGGCCGCCTCGCCGGTCGCCAGCGAGATCCTGCCCGGCGTGGAGCCCATGCCCATCGGCGTGCTCCTTGTCGGGGCGCCCATCTGCGCGATCGTCGGCGCCCAACTCGGACACTATCTGGGTGCCCGGTACGGCCCCCGGATGTTCGCCAAGCCCGAATCGAAGCTGTTCAAGCGCGAGTACGTCGAGAAGGCCGAGTACTACTTCAACAAGTTCGGTGCCCCCAAGGCCGTCGTGCTGGCCCGCTTCATCCCGATCGTCCGGACGTTCCTGAATCCGGTGGCGGGCATGCTGGGCATGTCGAGCCGCCGGTTCTTCCTGTGGAACGTCATCGGCGGCATCCTGTGGACCGACGGCATCCTGCTGGTCGGCTACCTGCTCGCCAAGAAGATCACCGACGCCATCCCGGCCGAGAAGATCGATTCGTACATCCTGCCGTTCGTCTTCCTGATCATCCTGATCTCGGTGATTCCGATCTTCGTCGAGGTCTTCCGGACCCGTCGCGAGAAGAAGCGCCTGGCGGCAGCGGGCCTGGCCCCGGTCACGCCCGCCACGACCCCGGTCGGCCCGATTGGCGCCACCGGCCCCGTCGGCGCCCCCGGCCCGGTTGGCCCCAACGGCCCGACCGGCCCGGCCATCGGCACGGCCTCGGTGCCCACCTCACTGCCCTACACCTCCGACGGCCGCCACCGCGCCCCGTAGGCGGCCACATTCGCGACCTTGAACCGGATCGGCGCCCTGTGGGG
>JAEZGP010000267.1 GCA_023437285.1 Actinomycetes bacterium
GCGCGTGCCCACCGACGTGACCCTGTCCGCCGGCAGCCCGGCGGAGCTGGCCGAGGCGGCCGCCGCGCGGGTCGCCGACGGGTTCGGCGTACTCAAAATCAAGGTCGGCACCGACGCGAAGGGTGACCTGGCCCGGGTGCGGGCCGTCCGCGACGCCGCGGGAGCGGCCGCGACGCTGCGCCTGGACGCGAACCAGGGGTGGACGCCCCGCGAGGCCGTCGCCGTCATCGGCGCCATCGAGGACGCGGGCCTCGACGTCGAGCTCGTCGAGCAGCCCGTGGCCCGCGCCGACCTCGACGGGCTCGCGTGGGTCAGCGACCGCGTGGCGACACCGATCCTGGCCGACGAGTCGGTGTGGTCGCCGCGCGACCTCGTCGAGGTGATCCGCCGGCGCGCGGCCGACCTGGTCAACGTCAAGCTCGCCAAGTGCGGCGGCCTCGGCCCGGCCCGCACGCTGCTCGCGCTCGCCGAGGAGTACGGCGTCGGGACGGTCGTCGGCTCGATGATGGAGGGGCCCATCGGCGTCGGCGCCGCGGCGAGCCTCGTCGCGGCCGTCGGCACGAGCGCCACCAGCGACCTCGACGCCGCCTGGTGGTTGGCCGAACCGCTGGTGAAGGGCGGTCCCGGGTACGCGGGACCGGCCATTGTCCTGCCCGACTCACCCGGCCTCGGGGTCGCCGGGTTGATGCCTTGTGTAAACGAATCCGACGTGCCACCGTCTTGGGAGTGAACGTGAGCCTGGGATCCCTTCTCGCGCTGAGCGAGCCCACGCTGTCGCCGGGCGAGGAAGCCACCGTCTGCGTCGCCGTCGCGACCCTGTGGGTCGGCCCCGACCGCGTACGGCCGGTCGACAACGCGGCGCTCAGTCACCCCGCCAAGCCGCGCGCCTGGGTCAACGAGATGACGCCCGCCGACCGCGACGACCTGCGCGGGCGCGTGCTCACCCAGCTGCTGCTCGGCGAGCGGGTACGGATCCTGGAACTGCGCGGCGACTGGGCCCACGTGGTCGCCCTGGGCCAGCCGACGTCGCGCGACCCCCGGGGTTACCCGGGCTGGCTGCCGTCGTACCAGCTCGCCACCGTCGACAGTATGTTCGCCGCCGGCATCCGGGTCGCCACGGGCGGGCACCGCGGCCGGCGCGGCGCCGCCGACGACGAGGAGATGGAGCTGGCGCCCGACCGTTCGGGCATGGTTCACCTCGTCGACGCGACCGCGACCACCCTGCGCGACGAGCCCGACGGGGCTCTGGTCATGCCGGGCGTCACGTTCGGCACCCGCCTGGTCGCGTCCGGCCGGGCACACGACGGCTGGCTGCCCGTGGCCGTGCCCGGCCGCTTCGAGCCCGCCTGGGCCGTCGAGGACGACGTCACCCCGGAGCCGGCCGCCCCGCCGACCGACCCGCAGGAGATCGTCGCGATGGCGGACCGCCTGCGCGACGTCCCCTACATCTGGGGCGGCGCGTCCGCGTACGGGGTGGACTGCTCCGGCCTGGTGCACCTGACGTGGCGCCGGTTCGGGGTGACGCTGCCGCGCGACGCCGCCGACCAGGCCGCCGCCACCGCACCCGTACCGCTGGGCAGCGAACGCCCCGGCGACCTGTACTTCTTCGCGGCCGGCGGCACGATCCAGCACGTGGGCTTCGTGGCGCAGACCCCCGACGGCGACCAGCGCTGGGTGCTGCACGCCTCGCAGCCGCACGGTCGGGTGGTGTTGGAGGAGGTCGCGGGCGAGCGCGCGGCGACCCTCGTGGCCGCCCACCGCGTCGTCGTGCGCTGACCGCGCCGTGGCGCGCTGACCTGCGCCGTGGCGCTGACCTGCGTCGTGGCGCGCTGACCTGACCGAGGTGGGTCGGCCTGACCCACCTCGGTTGACGGCGGGTCGGCCTGACCCGCCGTCGTTGAGGCCCTGGGTGCTGGCCTAGCCGACGGAGTCGGCGCCCACGGGTCCGTTCTGCTGGGCGTCGCGGATCGCGCGTCGGGTGTCGTTGCGCGACTTGATGAGGCTCGCCACCGCTGCCGTACCCATCGTCGCGACGATGAACAGCAGCGAGAACCAGATCGGGATGTGCGGCACGTGCACCGGCTCGCCGCCGTTGATGAACGGCACGTTGTTCTCGTACAGCGCCTCCAGCACCAGCTTCACGCCGATGAAGCCGAGCACCACCGCCAGGCCGATCGACAGGTAGACCAGCCGGTCGAGCAGGTCACCGAGAAGGAAGTACAGCTGGCGCAGGCCCATGAGGGCGAAGACGTTGGCGGCGAAGACGATGTACGGCGCGCGCGTGAGGCCGAAGATCGCGGGAATCGAGTCGACCGCGAACAGCAGGTCGGTGGTACCGAGCGCGATCATCACCACGATCATGGGGGTGAACAGACGCTTGCCGTTCACGACCTTGGTCAGGTGCGGGTCGTCGATCTTCTCGGTCATCGGCAGGACCCGGCGACTCCACCGGATCAGCACGTTCTCCTTGAAGTCGCTCTCGTCGGTCTCGCCCTGCTTGATGAACTTCCACGCCGTGTAGAGCAGGAACGCCCCGAAGATGTAGAAGACCCAGATGAAGCGCTCGATGACGGCCGCGCCCAGGCCGATGAAGATGCCGCGCATGACGAGCGCCAGCACGATGCCGATGAGCAGGACCTTCTGCTGATAGATCCGGGGGACCGCGAACCTGCTCATGATGATGACGAAGACGAACAGGTTGTCGATCGACAGGCTGTACTCGGTGAGCCAACCGGCATAGAACTCGCCAGCGTGTTTGGGCCCCCAGAAAACCCACATGCCCAGCCCGAACAGCACCGCTAGGGTGACGTAGAAGCTCACCCAGAGGGTGGACTCCCGGGTCGACGGCACGTGTGGCCGCTTGGCCACCAGAAGAAGATCGACAAGAAGTAGGCCGGTCAACCCGACGAGGCTGACAGCCCAGACCCAACCCGGCACATGCATGCGCCCAAAACCTCCGCAGGACACACGGCACCCCGCGAGTCGGACCCGGAGGCCCGACGCCCGGCGCGCCGCATTGTTCAGCGGAGGTCTCTTCCGCCGTCGGGGACGCGCCCGACAGCCGACAGGGCCGGGTCCGACCGGTCATGATTCGGTCTCGCCGTGCTGACGACCCTGCCGCGGGGAATACTCCCCTCCAGTTGTCGTGGACCATTCTTACCCATGAACGCCGTTCATAGGCACGCGGGTGGCAACTTCTCATCACATTGATACATGCCTGGTCAGTGGGGTTAAGTGAGCTTCGTTCACGCGCGCTCGGCGAACAGGCCACGCGACGAAGATCACACCCGTTCCGGAACCTGACACGTGTCCCTTGCCGCCCCGTCGATCGTGGGAAGCTGCCCATATGGTTCTTGAGGTTGCTCTGATAGACATCACGCCCGGCCAGGAGGACGACTTCGCGGCCGCGTACGGCAAGGCCCACCCGATCCTGCGCGGCACGCCCGGCTGCCGGTCGGTACGCATGACCCGGGGCGTCGAGTCGCCGTCGCGGTTCGTCCTGCTCGTCGAGTGGGACTCCGTCGAGGCGCACCTGGAGAACTTCCGCGACACGGAACGGTTCGGGCAGTGGCGCGGCGCCATCGGACCGTACTTCGCCGGCCCGCCCGTGGTCGAACACTTCACCGACGTACCCGCCTGACCGTGGCCGAGCTGCGCACCGCCGACGGCGTCGTCCTGTCGGCGCATCACGACCCCGGGCCCTCGATGGACCTGGCGTTCGTGGCGGCGCACGGCTTCACCGGATCATGGCGGACGCCGGCGATGCGGCGGGTCGCCGGCATCCTCGGCGAACGCGGCGGGGTGGTCACCTTCGACCTGCGCGGACACGGCCGCTCCGGCGGGGCGTCCACGGTCGGCGACCGGGAGATCTACGACGTGGCCGCGGCCGTCGACTGGGCGCGGACGCTCGGCTACCGCCGGGTCGCCACGGTGGGCTTCTCCCTCGGCTCGGCGTGCGTGGTGCGCCACGCGGCCGCGTTCCCGGCGGGCGACCTCGTCGGGGTCGCCGCGGTGAGCGGGCCCAGCCGCTGGTACTACCGGGGCACGGTGCCCATGCGCCGGCTGCACTGGGTGGTGGAGTGGCCCCTGGGCCGCCTGGTGAGCCGGGTGGCGCTGCGCACCCGCGTGTCGTCGGTCGCCTGGCCGGCCGATCAGCTGCCCGAGTCGCCCACGGAGGCCGCCGCGCGGCTGGCGCCCGTACCGCTGCTGGTCGTGCACGGCGACGCCGACCGGTATTTCCCGGTGGACCACGCCCAGGCCCTGCACGCCGCGGCCGGGCCGACCGGCGAGCTGTGGATCGAACCCGGCTTCGGCCACGCCGAGAACGCCGCCAGCGACGACCTCGTCCGCCGCATCGGCGACTGGCTCGCCGCCCGGGCCGAGCGGCTCAACGGGCTCCCGCCACGTCCATCTGGCGGACCTCCTTCTTGAGCTCCGCGATCTCGTCCCGGATGCGGGCGGCCAGCTCGAACTGCAGCTCGCGGGCCGCCGCCAGCATCTGATCGGTGAGGTCGGAGATGAGCTGCGCGAGTTCGGCGCGGGCCATGCCCTCGGTCGGCGCGGCGATCGCGCGGCTGCGGCTGCGGGTCTCCTTCACGGGCGCCTTGCCGCGGCTCTGCTGGCGGCCACTGCCGCCCGCCGCGAACTTGGCCTCCGTGTCGTCGGCCTCGCGGTAGATGTCGTCGAGGATGTCGCCGATCTTCTTGCGCAGCGGCTGCGGATCGATGCCGTTGGCCTCGTTGTACGCCTGCTGCTTGGCGCGGCGGCGGTTCGTCTCGTCGATCGCGTGCGCCATCGACGGGGTGATCTTGTCGGCGTACATGTGCACCTGGCCGGACACGTTACGCGCCGCGCGGCCGATCGTCTGCACCAGCGAGGTGCCGCTGCGCAGGAAGCCCTCCTTGTCGGCGTCCAGAATGGACACCAGCGACACCTCGGGCAGGTCGAGACCCTCGCGCAGCAGGTTGATGCCGACCAGCACGTCGTAGTCGCCCTTGCGCAGCTCGCGCAGCAGCTCCACCCGGCGCAGGGTGTCCACCTCGGAGTGCAGGTAGCGCACGCGGATCGCGTGCTCCAGCAGGTAGTCGGTGAGGTCCTCGGCCATCTTCTTGGTCAGCGTGGTGACCAGCACCCGCTCGTCGCGCTCGGAACGCACCTTGATCTCGTGCATGAGGTCGTCGATCTGGCCCTTGGTCGGCTTCACCACGACCTCGGGATCGACCAGGCCGGTCGGGCGGATGACCTGCTCGACGAACTCGCCCTGGGTCTGCTCCATCTCCCACGGGCCCGGCGTCGCCGACAGGTATACCGTCTGGCCCACCCGGTCGCGGAACTCGTCGAAGCGCAGCGGCCGGTTGTCGGCGGCGCTGGGCAGCCGGAAGCCGTGCTCGATGAGGGTGCGCTTGCGCGACGCGTCGCCCTCGTACATGCCGCCGATCTGCGGCACCGTCACGTGCGACTCGTCGATGACCGTCAGGAAGTCGTCCGGGAAGTAGTCGAGCAGGCAGTGCGGCGCGCTGCCCGCCCCGCGGCCGTCGATGTGGCGCGAGTAGTTCTCGATGCCCGAGCAGAAGCCGACCTGGCGCATCATCTCCAGGTCGTAGCTCGTGCGCATGCGCAGCCGCTGCGCCTCCAGCAGCTTGCCCTGCCGGTCGAGTTCGGCCAGCCGCTCCTCCAGCTCGGCCTCGATGTCGGCGATCGCGCGCGCCATGCGCTCGGGCCCCGCCGCGTAGTGCGTCGCCGGGAAGATGAGCAGCTGGTCGACCTCCCTGACCACGTCGCCGGTCAGCGGGTGCAGGTAGTACAGCTTCTCGACCTCGTCGCCGAAGAGTTCCACCCGTACCGCGAGCTCCTCGTACGCCGGGATGATCTCCAGCGTGTCGCCGCGCACCCGGAACGTGCCGCGGTTGAACGCCAGATCATTACGCGTGTACTGGATGTCGACCAGCCGGCGCAGCAGCTTGTCACGGTCCCAGTCGGTGCCGACCTGCAACTTCACGGCCCGCTCGAGGTATTCCTGCGGAGTACCCAGGCCGTAGATGGCGCTCACGGTCGCCACCACGATGACGTCGCGACGGGTCAGCAGCGACATCGTGGCCGAGTGCCGCAGCCGCTCAACCTCCTCGTTGATCGAGGAGTCCTTCTCGATGTAGGTGTCCGTCTGCGGGATGTAGGCCTCGGGCTGGTAGTAGTCGTAGTAGGAGACGAAATACTCCACCGCGTTGTGCGGCATCAGCTCCCGGAACTCCTTGGCCAGCTGGGCCGCGAGCGTCTTGTTCGGCGCGAGTACCAGCGTCGGCCGCTGCAACCGCTCGACAAGCCACGCGGTCGTGGCGCTCTTGCCCGTGCCCGTCGCGCCGAGCAGCACCGCGTGGCGGTCGCCGCCCCGCACCCGGCGCGCCAGCTCATCGATCGCGGCCGGCTGGTCACCGGCCGGCTGATAGTCGCTGACCACCTGAAACGTGCCGTCGAGGCGGGGGATGTCGAGCATGCCTCCACCGTACGCCGCAGCACCGACAAGACCGGATGACGGGACGTGCTGATCGCCCCACGGGATTGCGATTGTGCCGCGTGATACCCGACGGTACGGTCGATGCGTAGGCCGCCCGCGGCGGCCGTCCGGGGTATCCGACGGGTCTCCACACCGACCTGTCGACCCGGCGCGAGGGAGCAGCCCCAGCGGCGCGCAAGCGCCGCCGGAGGGCGCCCCACGCGGTTGGGCGCGGTGCGTCATCGCACGCGTTCACCGGCCGTCGCGGGTGGCCCTACG
>JAEZGP010000307.1 GCA_023437285.1 Actinomycetes bacterium
GGCGGGGGCAGCCCGCGTCGACGCCGTCGACAGCGACCCGGCGGCCGTCGCGGCCGTGCAGCGCAACGCGGTCGCCAACGCCGACGAGGTCCACGCGTACGCGCGCGAACTCGCCCACGACAGCCCCGTCGGCGACGCGCAGGTGATCCTCGCCGGGGACGCGTTCTACAGCGCGGCGCTCGCCCGGCTCATGCTGGCCTTCCTGCGGCGGGCCGCGCGCGCCGGCGCGACGGTCCTCGTGTCCGACCCGGGACGCGGACACCTGCCCGCGCACGCGTTCACCGAACTGGCCACTGTGGACGTCGCGGTGCGCGTCGCCCTGGAGGACGCCACCGTCGCCCGTACGACGGTGTGGCGGCTAACGGCTTGACCGCACGTACGTGCTGCGCGGCACGCGCGCCGACGACGGGGTGAACGCGTCCGGCATGGCCGGGCCGAGCGGCGGAGGCGGCGGGCCACCGCGCGGGTCGGCGGGCTCCATATCGTCCAGCGGGCGGTTAAGCAGCGCGTAGAACAGCGAGATGGATACCAGCAGCACGAACACCACGATCGGCGCGATGAAGCTCACCGGCGTAAGGCCTTTGATCGGTTCCGTCGGCGCCTGCCGGTAGACGCTCATGGCGAACATTCCGGTGTAGTGCATGCCGCAGACCGCCACGCCCATGATGGCCGCCGCCGCGGCGATCGCGGGGCCGCTGCGCAACGTGATCGTGAAGAAGAGCGCGACCGTGGCGGCCACCACGGCGATCACCAGCGACGCGATCACGAGCGTCCGGTCGTACATGATCTGGCCGGCCATGCGCATCGCGCCCATGCCCGTGTAGTGCATCGCCGCGACGCCCGCGCCGGTCAGGATGCCCGCGGAGAGCACCTTGGGCACCGACGGCTTGCCGAACCCGACGATGAACAGGCCCAGCGCGACCACGACGACCGCGGTGATCCAGCTGGCCAGGGTCATCGGCACGTCGTAGCGCAACGGCATGCCCGGGATGGTGAAGCCGAGCATGGCCATGAAGTGCATGACCCAGATGCCGGTGCCACCGATCGCCCAGGCGGCCAGCAGCAGCCACCGGGCACGTTCACCCGTGGTGAGCGCGCCACGCGCGCGAGCAGTACAGATCAGGCCGAGCAGCGAACCGAGCACTGACAAGGCGTAGGCGAGGCCGGGGTTGAGCCAGCCGTACGAAAACTGGTTGAGATGAACCATCTCGATTGCTCCCAGCCTGTGGGCAAGACACCGCTGAACTCGGGCATCTTCCCGAAGCAGGAAGCAAGATGCAAGTTCAGGTCACATCAAACCTCAAACCGACATATATGTCAGCTCACCGCGTAGTGGTCAGACCACCGATGTGTACGACAGGACGCCCCGGTTGAGCGCCTCCATCGCCCCCCGGGCGGCGGTCCGCACCGGCGACTCCGCGCCGGCCGCCTCGGCGATCTGCCCCAGCAGGTCGAGCACCTGCCGTGCCCAGCGCACGAAGTCGCCGGCCGGCATCTCCAGCTCGTGACCGCTGGCCAGCACTTTGGACAGTGACTCCCCCCGGGCCCAACGGTAGATCGGCCACACGAAGCCCAGGTCGGGTTCGCGCGTCGGGGTGAGCCCGCGGCCACTCTCGTCGGCCTCCAACCGGGTCCACAGGGCCACCGTCGCGTCCACCGCGTCGGCCACCGGCCCGCGCGGCAGCATCACGCGCTCGTCCACCTCGCGGCGCGCCTCGAAGATGACCACCGACACGGCCGCCGCGAGCTCGGCGGGCGTCAGTCCATCCCAGACACCCTCGCGCAGGCACTCGGCCACCAGCAGGTCGGCCTCGGTCCAGATCCGCGACAGCGTGCGGCCGTGCCCGGTGACCGTGCCGCCCGCCAGGTAGCCACGCTCCTGCAACAGGTCGCACACCCGGTCGAACGTACGGGCCAGCGAGCCGGTGCGGGTGGCGACCTTCTGGCGCAGGCCGTCCGTGTCGCGGGCCAGCCGGGCCCGCCGCTCGGCCCAGCGGGCGTGCTCCTCGCGGTCCGGGCAGTTGTGGCAGGGATGCTTGCGCATCAGGTGGCGCAGCTCCGCCAGCTCGGCGTCGTCGCCCGCCCCGCGACCGCCGCCGCGCGGGCGCCCCGACCGGCTCGTCCCCGGCGGCAGCGGCACCTGACGCAGGCTCGCGGCCAGGTCGCGGCGCTCCTGCGGCGACCGGTGGTTGAAATGCTTGGGTACGCGCAGCCGCGCGATCGCCTCGACCGCGGCGGTGAACTCCCCACCGCCCAGCCGGCCCGCCCACCGGTCCTCGGTGAGCACGAGCGGACGCGGCTCGCCGAACCCGCCGACGCCGGGGTCCAGCACGACCGCCAGGCCCGACCGGCGCCCGGACGGCACCCGGATCACGTCGCCCACCCGCAGCCGCGCCAGCGACTCCAGGGCGGCCGCGCGCCGCGACGCCGCCGACGTGCGGGCGATCGCCTTCTCCTTCTCCCCGATGCGTACCCGCAGGTCGAAGTACTCGGCGAAGTCGCCGTTGTCGCAGCCCATCTCCAGCTCGTACACGCGCAGGGTGTCCTCGTTGCGGGCCACCTGACGCGCCAGGCCCACCACGGAACGGTCGGCCTGGAACTGCGCGAACGACGACTCCAGCAGCTCACGGGCCGCCGCCCGGCCCACCGACCCGACAAGGTTGACCGCCATGTTGTACGAGGGCCGGAAGCTCGACCGCAGCGGGTACGTTCGCGTCGAGGCCAGCCCCGCCACCTGGCGCGGGTCGACCTCCGGCGACCAGATCACCACCGCGTGGCCCTCGACGTCGATGCCACGCCGGCCCGCGCGGCCGGTCAGCTGTGTGTACTCCCCCGGCGTCAGGTCGACGTGCGCCTCGCCGTTGAACTTCACCAGCCGCTCGAGCACGACGCAGCGCGCCGGCATGTTGATGCCCAGCGCCAGCGTCTCGGTCGCGAACACCGCCTTGACCAGACCCCGGACGAACAGCTCTTCGACGACCTCCTTGAACGCCGGCAGCATGCCCGCGTGGTGCGCCGCGAGACCCCGCTCCAGGCCGTCGAGCCACTCCCAGTAGCCGAGCACCGACAGGTCCTCGCCGGGGATGTTCGCCGTGCGCGACTCGACCACGTGGCGGATCTCCGTACGCTCCTCCGGCGTGGTCAGCCGCATGCCGGCCTGCAGGCACTGGTGCACGGCCGCGTCGCAGCCCGCCCGGCTGAAGATGAACACGATCGCGGGCAGCAGGCCCTCGCGGTCGAGGCGCTCCACGACCTCGGGCCGGTTGGGGCCCTGCCGGCGCGAGCCCCGCCCGCGCGGGCCGCCGCGGGCACCGCCGGCCAGCTCGGCGCGGCGGGTCAGCTCACGGGCCGCCGCCCGGCCCACCGACCCGACGAGGTTGACCGCCATGTTGTACGAGGGCCGGAAGCTCGACCGCAGCGGGTACGTTCGCGTCGAGGCCAG
>JAEZGP010000349.1 GCA_023437285.1 Actinomycetes bacterium
GGCCAGGGCCGGGCGACCGGTCGCGGCGCCGGTCAGCGGCCGAATCCCGCGGCGATGCCCCGCAGCAGGTAACGGCGGCCGAACAGGTAGAGCACCAGCACCGGGACGGCCGAGAGCACGACCGCCGCGAGGAGGCCGGGGACGTCCGTGCCGTACTGGTTCTGGAAGTTCCACAGGCCCAGCGGGAGCACCCGCCGCTCCGGGCTCTGCGTCAGGACGAGCGGGAACAGGAAGCCGTTCCAGCCGCTGAGGCCGCTGAAGATGCCGATGGTCACCAGGCCCGGCCGGGCCATCGGCATCACCAGTTCGCGGAAGACCCGCACCGAACCGGCCCCCTCCACCGTCATCGCCTCGTACAGCTCGTTGGGGATGTCGCGCAGGGTGCTCGTCAGGACGAGCACGGAGATCGGTAGCGCGAACGCCACCGTGGGCAGCACGATCGCGGTCAGCGCGTCGTAGAGGTGCAGGCGCGTGATGATGAGGTAGATCGGCACGATCACGGCCTGCGCGGGCACCGCGAGCCCGAGCAGCAGGGCGCTGAACATCCAGCGCACCGGCCGGCTGGTCCCCCGCACGATCGCGTACGCCGCCGGCAGCGCCAGGATGAGCACCAGCACGACCGTGGCCGTCGTGACGATGAGGCTGTTGAGCAGGAAGGTGGCGAATCCCAGGTCGAGCACGCGGCCGTAGTTCTCCAGCGTCAGGTCGCTGGGCATCCGCAGCGCGCCCTCCTCCAGGTACGCGTCGGAGTTGCGCAGGCTGTTGATGACGATGTAGTACAGCGGCACCGCCACGATGATCAGCCAGATGGTCGCGCCGACCCCGGCCGGCACGTTGATCCGGCGCAGCAGTCGCCGCACCGGGCCCCTGGGCGGCTCACGGCGGCGATGGACGGTGGGCGTGTACGCGGGCCGACCCGTCGACACGGCGTGCCGTGGGCGGTCATAGCCGGTACTCACAGTCCCTCCCGCGCACTCGACATCCGGTGGTAGCCCGTGACCCGGGCGATGGCGATGGACAACATCGTGCCGACCGCGACCATGACGACGGAGAGCACGCTGGCGTAGCCCATGTCGAAGCCGACGAAGCCCTTCACGTACATGTGCAGGGGCAGCACCCGGGTCGCCGTACCGGGGCCACCGCCGGTGAGCAGCAGGATGGACTCGAAGTAGGTCAGCGAGCCGATCACGATGAGGATCGAGGTCGCGACCACCGTGTGACGCAGCTGCGGCAGCGTCACGGAAAAGAACTGCCGCCAGCGGTCGGCGCCGTCGAGGTGGGCCGCCTCGTAGAGCGTACGGGGGATCTGCCGGGTGGCGGCCTGGTAGATCAGCGCGTAGAACGGAATGAACTGCCAGGTCAGGACGAATGCGACCGTGTAGAGGGCGAGGTGACGGTCGCCCAGGAAGTTGCCGTCCTCGACACCGAGAAGGCCGCCGAGCGTGACCGCGAGCCCGAAGTTCGGGTCGAGGATCGACAGCCACGCCAGCGCGATGGCCGCGGTCGACAGCAGCAACGGGACGAAGAAGATCGTGGACAGGATGGCCCGGTTGCGCTGCGAGCCGGCGGCCCACACGCCCAGCAGGAGCGCCGCGGGCGTCTGCAGCAGCCAGCACAGCACCGCCAGGACGAGCGTCACCCGTACGCTGCCCACCACGTCCGGGTCGTCGAACAGCCGCGACCAGTTGGCCCAGCCGGTCCACTGTGGCGCGCCGAGCCCGTTCCATTCCGTGAAGCTCAGGTAGACCACGGCGAGGATCGGGCCGATGCCGAAGATGCCGAAGAAGATCGCGGCCGGCGCGGCCCAGATGGCGCCGGGCCGGCCGCGACCCAACAGACCCTTGGTCACGATCTCACCCCCGCCCCACGCCGGCGTGGGTCACCGTTGAGCCGGCGGTCGCTTCGCTGACGCTGCCTCATGTCACCTTCTCCATCGCCTCGGCGAAGCCCAGCGGCGTGACGTCGCCGAGGAAGAGCTTCTGCAGGTTGGCGTTCAGTTCGGCCCCCGCCGACGGGCTCAGCGCCTGGTCCCACGACTGGGTGAACGTCGGCGCCTTCACCGCCAACTGGTAGGTGAAGGTCGTGAACTCCGCGTTGTCGGTGCCGGCCAGCTTGGCCTCCACGCCGCGCACGGCCGGCACCTGGCCGGCGGCGATCAGGTCCGCGACGTAGGCGTCGGAGGCGAGCGTCTCGACGACGAAGCGGGTGGCCTCGTCCGCCGACGAGGAGTCCGAGCGCACCGAGAAGTAGTTGCTGGGGTTGCCGACCACCGCGCGCGGGTCACCCTCGCCGCCCGCGACCTCTGGGAACGTCACCCAGCCCAGCTCACCGCGCTCGAGGAACTTCGGGTTGTTGGCCGCCTGGCTGCCGTACTCCCAGCTGCCCATGAGGTGCATCGCCGCCTTGCCCGTGGCGAACAGCTTCGACGCGCCGCTGTTGTCGTAGTTGACCGAGGCGAAGTTCCTGCCGAACGCACCGCGGTTGGCCAGGTCCTGGCACATCGTCAGGGCCCGCAGCACGGCCGGGTCGCGCCAGGCGCCCGGCTTGCCGGCCGCGATGGCCGCGAACTTGTCCGCCCCGCCGACGCGGTCGAGCAGGTACTCCAGCCACATCAGCTCGGTCCAGCCCTGCGAGCCGGCGAGCGCCACCGGCGTGACGCCGCGCGCCTTGAACACGTCGACGAGCGCCAGCAGGTCGTCGTACGTCCTGGGTGGCGCAACGGCGGCCTCGGCGAAGACGCGCTTGTTATAGAAGAGGATGACCGGCTGGATACCGTTCATCGGGATACCGTACTGACGGCCATTGATCTTGCCGACATCGAGCACGCTCGGCAGGAAGCGCTTGGCCACCTCGGGCCGCACCGCGAGCGCGTTCGTCAGGTCGCGCACCTGGTTGGCCTTGACGAACTGGGCGAGGTTGCCGCCGCCCCAGTTGAAGAACACGTCGGGGGCGTTGGGCGAACCCATCGACACCTGCAACTTCTGCTTGTACGCGTCGTTGGCGTACGTGGTGAGGGCGGCGCGGGTGCCGGTGACGGCGTTGAACTGCTCGATGCCGCGTTTGATGATCGGTTCGTTAGCGGGATCCTGCAGTGCCCATACCTGCAGGCCGCCCCGTACGGGTCCGGCGGTGCCGCACGCGGCGGCGAGGACGAGCGCCGCGCAGGTGGCGGCGCTCGCGACGGTCCTAAAGAACCCTGAGCGGTGACGCATGCGCGCACCCTCCTTCCGGGGCCGCGGACAGGTCGTCAGGAGCCAAAGAGAATCTTCCGGGCACGCCGAGGGGTGGGCAGGCACCGAAAGTTACGCGAAGGGAACGCTAGGGTTTCGTAAACGATCACGTCAATCGGCCGCGCGGTCTCATTACGGTCACGAGAAGCTGGACGATCGGCCAGCGCAAATCCACAGCTTGCCCATACTTTCCAGCGCCGACGGCGCGAGCGTGGCCCTTGTAGCCGCTGAAGCCCGCGCGGTCAAGATCCCGGGGTGCGGCGCGTTGGCCGGCACACGGCAGGCCCGTGGCGTGTTCCCACCGTTGGTCAGGGACCCGGCTTGCCCGGCGCCACCTGGGGGCCGGCGGCGGGCCTCTTGGGCTCCTCGGCCTTCTTCTTCGGCTCCTGGGGGCCTTTCTTCGGCTCCTTGGGCTTCGGCTCCTTGGGCTTCGGGGCCGTCGCCTCCTGCGCCGGCGTCTGCTGTGGAGACGTCGGCTGCGGACGGACGACCGGGCCCATCAACCGCACGTCGCACGGCACCTCGTCGACCAGGAACTCCTGCGGCATCGGGTTGCCCTGCCGGTACGTGCCCTGGAACTTGTACGTCATCTGCCGGCCCACGGCCAGCTCCTTGTTCACCGGGCCGACCGACACCGCCGAGCCGGTCTGGGTGAAACCGGGACCGTCGGCGTGCTGGTCACCGGGGTACCGGAAGGACAGCGTCCAGTCGCGCAGCGGCTCGGTACCGGTGTTGATGACGGTCACCTGGCCGGCGAACCGGCGGCCGTCGTCGCTGCTCGTGTGGTACACCGTCTGGCAGGCGGGACCGGCCGGCGGGGCGTTGGTGGACGGCATGGCGTGGCCGCCGGTGTCCCTGTTTCCCAAGGCCGACGCCGCCGCCATGGCCGCGACAATGGCCACCGCGGCCGTACCGGTCGCCACCGGCCACAACCACTGCCGCCGGTCGAGGGCCGGCTGCGAACCGGTCGGGGTTTCCTGCGTGGCGACCACCGCGCGGCCGGCGGCCCTGCGCTCACCGAACGGAAGGGCGACGAACGCCGTCTGGTCGCCGTCGGGGCCGCCCGAGGGCTCCGCACCTGGGATAGCGGCGCCGGCCACGCCGGGCAACGCGGTGAGCGCGGCGGCCACCTCGGCCGCGGTCGGTCGCTCGTCCGGGTCCTTGACCAGGCAGCGCTCGACCAGCGTGGTCAACTCGATCGGCAGCGTCTGCCCGGCCACCGCCGGCAGCGGCTGCGGCTCGTCCTGCAGGTGCGCGAGCAGCATGGCCGTCTGGCCGTCGACCTGCCACGGCAGTTCCCCGGCGACGGCCTGGTAGAGCAGCAGGCCCAGCGCGTACACGTCCGCGGCCGGGGAGGTCGGCCGGCCCTTGATCCGCTCCGGCGCCAGGTAAGCCGGCGTGCCGACGACCTCGCCGGACGCCTCCTCCTCCGCGCCGGTGATCGCCGAGATGCCGAAGTCCACGAGTTTCGCGCCGGTCGGCGCGAGCACCACGTTGGCCGGCTTGACGTCGCGGTGCACCAGCCCGCGCGCGTGCGCGGCGGCCAACCCCCAGGCCACCTGCGCCACGACCGCCGCCGCCTGGGTCCAGGGCAGCGGACCGTCGCGCAGCGCCTCCCGCAGCGACGGGCCGTCGATGAGTTCCATCACCACGTACGGCATGACGGCGTCGTTGGCGTCGATCCACTCGCCGTAGTCGTGGACCACGCTCACATGCGGGTGCGCCAGCCGCGCGGCGGCGCGCGCCTCCTCGCGGATCAGCCTGCGGAAATCGGGATCGTCGGCCAGGTCGGAGGTGAGCACCTTGACGGCGACGGCGCGACCGAGGACCTCGTCAAAGGCTCGCCAGACGACCGCCATGCCGCCCGTTCCGATCAGTTCGACCAGCCGGTACCTGCCGCCGAGGGTTTGCATGCCTCTACCCTGCCCACGTTGACCGTCCCTACACATGGCTGTGGCGGGACGGACACCGCGTGCCCGCCCCGCCACCCGCCACCGTCAGCTGGCCGCGCAGGTCAGCGTCGGTGCGCTATTCGTACCATTCCACGAACCGAGGAAGCCGAACTCCGTCACGGCACCGGCGGCGAGGCTGCCGTTGTACGAGACGTTACGCGCGGTAACCGCCGATCCGTTGCTGGTGATCGTCGCGCTCCACGCCTGGGTGACCGCCTGACCGTTGGCGTAGGTCCAGGTGACCGTCCACCCGGACAGCGGCGCCGAGCCGGCCGTGACGCGGACGCTGGCCTGGAAGCCGCCCTGCCACTGCCCCACGATCGCGTACGTCGCCGAGCAGCCGCCCGTGCCGGCCGCCGAGGTGACGGGCGGCCGGGTGCTGGTCACGACGGGTGCCGACGTGGTGGTGCCCGGCTGGCTCGTCGGCGTGACCGGGCGGGTCGTGGTGACGACCGGGCGGGTCGTCGGCGCGCCGG
>JAEZGP010000421.1 GCA_023437285.1 Actinomycetes bacterium
GGCCAGCCCAGACCGCTGCCCACGTGGCGCGCCCCGTCGTCAGCCGCCACCGTCGCGTCCGCGTCCGACACCGCGCTCACGCCCGGAACAGGTGCCGGCGAATCGCCGCCACATTGCCGAAGATCCGCACCCCGAGCACCACGACCACGCCCGTCGACAGCTGCCCACCCACGCCCAACTGGTCACCCAGGTACACGATGAACGCCGCCACCAGCACATTCGCGATAAACGAGATCACAAACTGCTTGTCGTCGAAGACACCGTCCAGCTTCGCGCGCACCCCGCCGAACACCGCGTCCAACGCCGCCACCACCGCGATCGGCAAATACGGCTGCAACGCCAACGGCACCGTCGGCTCCAACCAGATCCCCAGCCCGACGCCCACCAGCAGGAACAACACCGCGATCATCAGCCACCTCCGGTGGGCGTGGGCGACGGCGACACGTCAGGACGCGCATACCGCAACGGAACATCCGTACCGGCGGCCGGCAGCACCAGCCCCGCCCGCCGCGACGTCGAAAACCGGATACCGTACTTCGCCGACAGGCCCCGCAACTGCGCCCCCGACGGACCCTTCAGAAACGAATCCAACATGGTGTCCGGGCCGATCGCCGTCACCTGGTACGGGCTGGTCACCGGCCGGAAATCCACCAGAATCGCCCCACCCGCCGTACGGATCGTCGACGTGGCCGTCAACCGCTGCCCATTCACCGCCACCGCCTCCGCACCCGCCGCCCACAACCCGTTAGCGACCCCCTGCAGGTCCACATCCAACACACGGCCGCCCTCCGGCGTCACCTGCTTACCCGTCGTCGGATCGATCTGCGCCGCCGCGTCGCGCACCGTCACGATCACCCCGTCGCCGGTCACCTTCGCAAGCCCCGTCGCCGCCTCCTGCTCGCGCAACGCCCGCAACTCCCCGCTGCCCGCACCCAGCGCCTGGGCCCGCAACGCGGCGACCTCCTGACGCAACGCGTCCGCCTGAGCCTGCAACTCGTCCGTACGCTCCTGCGCGCCGCGCACCTCCTCCACCAGGCCCGCGTGCGCGCGCGTCCGCTCCGGCTCACCGGCCACCACATGCCGGTACGCCACCGCGAACAACAACCCGATCACCAGCAGCACCGCCAGGCGCAGCCCCCGCGCACCCGCCAGCCGCCACGCCGGCTTCGGCGGCCCCGACGCCCGCCGCTCGGCCGCGTCGGCATACCCCGGATCCAGCGGATTGCGGAACATGTCCGTCAGCAGATCCGGCTGAAACCGCGCCCCGTCGCCCCGGTCGGTCATGACGTCGCCGGAGCCCGCTTCGCCGCCCGCACCAACGCGGCGGCCTGACCGACATACAGCGCCGCCGCCACCCAGTACAGGACCAGACCCCACCAGGCCAACGCCCAACCCGCCGCGTGCGCCACCGCACCGGTCGCCCCACCCACCGTCGCCAACAACAACGTCGGGAACGCCACCAGCAGGATGAACGTCGCCGTCTTACCGACGTAATGCACCGGCGGCGGCCCGTACCCGTACCGGCGCAACACCCCCAGGCTCGCCAGCAGCACCGCCTCACGCGCCAGCAACGCCACCGTGAACGGCCAGGAGACCACCCCATCGACGGTAAACGCCAACAACGTCGCCAGGATGTACAACCGGTCAGCCAACGGGTCCAACAACTCACCCAGCCGGCTCACCTGCCCCAACCGGCGCGCCAGATACCCATCGACCCAGTCCGTCGTGCCGCCCAGGGCCAGCACCACGATCGCCGCCACATCCGCGTGCGCCACCAGCAGCAGGTACAGGAAAAGTGGCACACCCAACAGGCGAACAAAACTGATGATGTTGGGAATGGTCCACACCGCGCTTTCGCGCGGTCGCGGCGCAGGGGACGCGGGCTCCCCCGGCAGACGCGCCACCGCACCTCCTCAGCCTGGGGCGACTCCCAAATCGCAAGCCACTATAGCCCCGACACCACCTCGGCCCCCGCACCGAGCCGACCGGAGCCGCTAAGCTGCCAACCGTGAGCACACGCGTCAATCCCAAGAAGGCCCCCGGCCCCTCCGGCCTGGGCCTGCCCCCCAAGTCGGAACGCCGGGCCCTCGGCAAGGCCGCGGCGGCCCGCCGCGCCAAGGCCAAGCGCCGCCGCAAGCAGCTGCGCACCGCCGGCGCCGTGCTGCTCGCCCTCATCCCCGTCGCCCTCGTCGCCGCCGCCATCTCCGGCGTCTTCAGCGACGACAAGGCCAACACCAGCACCGCCTCCCCCAGCGCGTCCGCCGCCGCCAGCGCCGGCGCCGGCGGCGAGGCACTGGCGGCCCCGCAGGTCTCCCTCGACCCGGCGCTGGCGAAGAAACCCACCGTCACCAAGGGCACCGGCGACCTCACCGAACTCAAGGTCACGACGCTGGTGAAGGGCACCGGCCCCGCCGTCACCGCCGGGCAGAACATCACCGTCAACTACGTCGGCGTGTCCTACAAGACCGGCGAGGAGTTCGACTCCTCCTGGTCGCGCAACGAACCGGCCTCCTTCGGCATCGGCGTCGGCCAGGTCATCCCCGGCTGGGACCAGGGCCTCGTCGGCGTACCCGTCGGCAGCCGCGTCCAGCTCGACATCCCGTCCAACCTCGCCTACGGCGACGACGCCAGCGGCGGGCGCCCCACCGGCCCGCTGCGCTTCGTCGTCGACATCATCTCCGCGACAGGCGGCCAGTAACCGACCGGTCCGGGGTCGCATCGGGTTTATCC
>JAEZGP010000544.1 GCA_023437285.1 Actinomycetes bacterium
CCACCGCGGCTCAGCGCCAGGTGATCCGGCCTGGGGGCCTAACTGACTCGGTCGGCGGGCACCCGGCCAGGTACCCTGAGCGGCGCGGGCCGCTAGCTCAATGGCAGAGCTGCGGACTTTTAATCCGCCATAGACGGACTCGAATGCGTAGCTAGGAAGTTATTTCACGCACGTGGGCATACTTCCGCGTTATCGCAGGTCCTGGGCTTGACTTTACGCAATCTCGGTTCGCTAGGGTCGTCGTTGCCATCACATGTCGTGGTGTTATCTCGGTTACTCCAACAGATGATTGGCAACGGATGCGCCGCGCGGGTGCGAAGAGTCGCCCACGGTGGAGATCAGCTTGGTCAGTCGCGCGACAACGTTGCGGATTTCGCCGTGGGCTGAGGCTGGAAGGCGGCGGCCTGGAGTTCGTAGAGCTCGGCGTAGAGACCGTGGGCCGCCATGAGGGCGTCGTGACTGCCCGACTCGGCGATGCGGCCGTCGGCGATGACGACGATCAGGTCGGCCATGCGTACGGTGGAGAAGCGGTGGGACACCAGTATGGTGATCGCGCCGGTGTCGTTGCCGACGCGGCGGGCGTTCGCGGCGTACTGCTCGAAGAGCTGGTGTTCGGCTTCGGCGTCGAGCGCGGCGGTGGGTTCGTCGAGGACGAGCAGTAGCGGCGATTCGCGCATCATGGCCCGGCCGAGCGCAAGTTTCTGCCATTGGCCGCCGGAGAGTTCGGCGCCGTCGGTGTAACTACGGCCGAGTTGGGTGGCGAGGCCGTTGTCGAGGCGGTCGATGACGTCGCTGGCGTCGGCACGGTTGAGGGCGGCGTGTACGGCCGGTTCGTTGTCGAGGTGCGGCAGGTCCCCCACACCGATCGTCTGCCGCGCGATCAGCTCGAACCGTACGAAGTCCTGGAAGCCGGCGGCGATGCGTTCCCGCCACGCGTCGAGCGGCACCCGCCGGATGTCGACCGCATCGACGGTGATCACGCCGCCGGTCGCCTCGTAGAACCGGCACAACAGTTTCACGAGCGTGGTCTTGCCGGACCCGTTCTCGCCCACGATCGCCACCGTGGCGCCGGCGGGGAGGACCAGGTTGACGTCGGTGAGGACTGGACGGTCCGTGCCGGGATAGGCGAAGTGCACCCCGCGCAGCTCGATGCCCGTACGCAGCGCCTCGGGCACCGGCATGTCGGCCGGCGGCGGCTGCTGGTCGGCGATGAGCTGGCGCAGCCACCGCAGCCGGGTCAGCCCGTGGGCCGTGTGCTGGAGGTTGCGCAGCTCATCCACTGCCCCGCTGACCTGTTGGTTCACCTGGGTGGCGAGGGTGATGACCAGGATGACGTCGCCGACCCCGCTGTTGCCGGCGACGGCCTGGCGGACCACGACGAGAACCGCGATCAAGTAACCGAGCGCGAAGACCAGCTGGCCGGCCGTGGTGAACAGGGTCGCGCGCCGTTCGGCGACGAGCAGCGTACGGCCGGCGCTGTTCCACAGGCGCGCGTTGCGGCGGCGGATCTCCTCCTGCAGGCGCAGGACGCGCAGCTCCTTGGCGGGCGCGGCGCGGGTGGCGAGGTGGAACAGGTGCCAGCTCGCGCGGCTGTCGGCCGCGGACGCCTCCTTGCCGCGGTCGAGAATCGCGGTGGCCCGCCGGCCGGCGAGCACCGACGGCACCGCCATCAGCGGCAACAGCAGCAGCCAGAGGTTGACGGAGGCGAGCAGCACCGCCGTGACGCCGAGCGACACGGCCAGTGTCAGCATCGATAGTAGGCCCTGCATGCCGCGGATGAGCCCGCCGAGTTCGCGCCGCAGTACGGTGATCTTGTCGGCGTATTCCGGGCGTTCGTGGTGGTCGAGGCGCGCCGACCCGTTGACGACTGTCATCAGCTCGGCATCCATGCTGATCATGGCGGCCTCGACGATCTCGAAGTAGTTGGCGAAGGCGAAGTGGCCAAGCACCAGCACGCCGATCACGCCGACGCCGATGGCCAGTCCGGCAATGGTCGCCGCCGACACGTCATGTCCGGTCGCGGCGTCGGTGGCCGAACGAAGGGCCACGGCGACCAGCGGCCAGGCGAGGCCGGCGAGTACCTCCAGCACCACCGCTGTCATGATCTTCAGCGGATGCTCCTGCCACGCCACACGGAGCAGATCCCGACAGCTGCGCAGCAGATCCCTCATTCGGCTGCCTCCAGATCGGCGAGCGGCTCGCCCTCAGCGCCCAGCCCGCGCCGGAACCGCTCGGCCTGCAGATTGAACAGGTGGGCGTAGCGGCCGCCCGCGGCCAACAGCGACTCGTGGGTGCCGTCCTCGACCACCCGACCGTGTTCGAGTACCACTATCCGGTCGGCGTGGCGCACGCTGGAGAACCGGTGCGAGATGAGCAGGGCGGTCACACCCCTGGTCAGCTCGACGAACTGGTCGAAGAAGGCCGCTTCCGCGCGCACGTCGAGCGCCGCGGTCGGCTCATCGAGCACGAGCACCTTCGCTCCCGCCGCGACACCGTAGAGCGCACGGGCGATCGCCACCCGCTGCCACTGCCCGCCGGACAGCTGCGCGCCGTCCTCGTACTCCCGCGACAGCGGTGTGTTCAAGCCCCGCGGCAGCGCGTCCACGGCCTCCAGGAGGCCGACCCGGGCGACCGTGGCTCGGACCGCCGCCTCATCGACCTCCCGTTGTACGGCGCCGAACGAGACGTTGTCCAGCACCGACAGCTCGTACCGGTTGAAATCCTGGAAGATGACGCCGATCTGGCGGCGCCAGGAGTCGACGGTATAGTCACGCACGTCGACCCCGTCGACGACCAGCCTGCCCTCGGTGGGCTCATGAAGCCGGGCGAGCAGCTTCACCAACGTGGTCTTGCCGGCGCCGTTGAGGCCTACGATCGCCGTGCACTCGCCGGCACGCAGGCTCAGCTCAAGCCCGTCGAGCACCGGACGGGCGGTGCCAGGATAGGTGAAACGCACGCCCTCGAACCGCAGCTCCTTGCCGGGCAGTCCGGCGGCGTCCCGCTCAGCACCCGCCGCGACATCGTCGGGCGCCATCCTGGTCACCTTGCGGTCGAAGTCCTCCAGAGCCCGCGCGGACAGCATGCCGAACAGCGACTGGTCGTCGGCCTCCGTGTAGTAGTTGCCAAGTGCGATCGCGGCGATGGTGACCTGCAGCGCGAGCACGAGCTCCGTCAGCGTCAGCTCGCCCGCCGCAGCCGATCGCACCAACAACGCCAGGACAGTGCATGCGATCACGACGCCGACAGCGGCGTACCAGAAGAAGAGATGCACGGTGGCGCGGCGCCGCTCAGCCCAGAGCGGCACCAGCGCGGCCATCGCCTGCTTGCGGTAATGACCGACCGTCCACCTCGTCAGGCCGAAAACCCGCAGCTCCTTCGCCGCCGGGGCGAGCATGCCGAGGTCCCGGAAGTAGTGGGCGGTCCGCCGGAACGCCTGCTGCTTCGGAAACACGCGCAGCCAGAACCGCAACCCGCCGCGATGCCCGTAGCGGAAACACAACACGCACACCGTGACCGCCGCAGCCGCCGGCCAGGACCACACCACCCCGAGCACCACGACGTAACCGGCCAGCTCCGTGTACCGCGCGAGATACGCCAGCGTGCCTACCGTCGCGTCGCCGGGCGTACGGAAGCCGAACTCTAGATCGTCGGCCGCATCGTCCAGACTACTCAAAGCGTCGTCGTCCTCCAGCGGTCCGATCCCGATGCTGCGTAACGAAATCGCGATCAGCCGATCACGGAAGACCCCGTTCACGCGGTGCTTCACCACCGCGCCGATCGAGGTCACTACAGGTGCCAACAACTGCCGAGCGAAGAACGCGGCCGACGCGATCAGAAACGCCACGACCAGCGCAGACCACGCCGGCGAGTCCAGCGGCTGTCCGCTCGCCGCTGGCACCCGGCCGATCAGCACACTCGTGGTCACCACGAACACAATCGGCAGCACGCCCAGCACCACGTTGAGCACCCCGACAACCGTGACCAGGGGCCAGCCTGCCGTTGGAAGCTGCCGGACGATGAACAAGCGCGGCTCTATGGCGTCCGCCCAGTAGCTGGCCAGTCGTCGACGCACGCGTCCCCCTCAACCGTCGCCGTCCGGCAATCATCAATCATGAAGTCTAATGTGGCAAAGCACTTTCGGCGCGTGGCCGTCTGCCAGGCATGACGTCGCCCTGAGCTGCCCCCGCTTCTGACCAACTCAAATTGGCCATGCGCGGCCAAGCCGACTACTCCGCCAGGCTGTGGTGAAGAACGTCTTCAGCATGCTAGACGCTCTCACCTGGAAAGGGTGATTCGCATGCCGAGTCGCCCGGCACTGCTGGTCGTGGAAAGACGTCCGCCGACATTTTGTCACCCTTCGGGAGCTGGCGACCCGTCAGCGCGGGCGAGCTCAAGCTGCGACCCTTTGCCGCCATCCCGGTCACCCGGTACCGTTGGCGCGCAACCAGGATCCTGCCCCGTGGCCTGCCACCGCGAACGCCTGACGACAGAAACCGTGGAGAGCCCCGTGTTCCGCACCAGCTGACCGGGTCCTGCGACTTAAGGCGTGTCTCAGATGGCGGCCTTGGTGAGACGGCGGTAGCACAGTAGGGCGCAGGCGAGGTCGGCGAAGGCTTGGAAG
The DNA here is from genome assembly GCA_023437285.1 of Actinomycetes bacterium. Lineage (GTDB taxonomy): Bacteria > Actinomycetota > Actinomycetes > Mycobacteriales > Micromonosporaceae > Luedemannella. The sequence continues at coordinate 4,622 of JAEZGP010000544.1, forward strand.
TGTTCGGCTTTGCGTTCGTAGCGGCGCACGAGTCGGCGGTTGCGCAGCAGCCAGGACAGGCACGCTTCCACGACCCAGCGGTGCCGTCCCAGCCGTTGTGAGGACTCGACGCCCTTGCGGGCGATGCGCACCGCGATACCCCGTCGGCGTACCTCTCGGCGTAGGGCCGGCTGGTCGTAGGCCTTGTCTGCGTGCAGCTTCGCCGGACGATGGCGGGGCCGGCCCCGGCGGCCGGGGATGGGGGCGAACGAGTCCAGCAGCGGGATCAGCAGTTGCGAGTCGTGGGTGTTGGCGGCCGAGACGAGGATGCTCAGCGGGACACCTCGTCGGTCGCACAGGACGTGGAGCTTGGAGCCTGGTTTGCCGCGGTCGACCGGGTTTGGTCCGGTCAGATCGCCCCTTTTTCAGCCCGTACGGCGATGGAGTCCACGATCGCCCTGGACCAGTCGATCTCACTGGCGACGCCGAGGCGGTGCAGGAACTGCTGGTGCAGGCGTTCCCACAGGCCGGCGTTGGTCCACTCGGTGAACCGGCGATGCGCGGTGGCCCGGCTGATGCCGAACAGTCCGGCGGGCAGCTTCCACCAGGAGCAGCCGGCCTGGACCAGGTACACGATCGCGGCCAGGACCGCCCGGTCGTCGGCGCGGCGTTTACCGCCGCCCTGACGCCGACCGGCCGGAATCGGGATCAGCGGTTGGGCAACCTGCCAGAAGTCATCCGGAGCCCACGTCCGAATCATGTCCTCGACCACGAAGGGACATCATGGCGCAGGCCGACGACCGTCCATCTGAGACACGCCCTTACTGGACGTTTGATTCTGGTTGGGATGCGTAACGTCCGTTTCATATATCGACGACTGTGGTTCTATCGGCCTGAAATGTCGGCAACGAGTACCATGTCCTGATTCGGATCTGGCCGCATACACGGTATATCGCCGCCGGATCGTGTCTGATTCACTTTCCTCACGAAAAGCGGACTCGGTGTCCGGCACGCCGGTCCTGCGTCACCGTACGCACAATGTCATGTCTGATCGCAGCGCGTACCCCTCCGACCTGTCCGACGCCCGCTGGGCACTCATCAGCCCTCGACTGGCCGCCTGGCGCCAGGCCCGCACCGACGCCGGTGTCGGCGGCCGCGTCCCCACCCACGACCTACGCGAGATCTTCAACGCGATCCTCTACGTCAACCGCACCGGCATCGCCTGGCGCTACCTGCCGCACGACTTCCCGCCCTACCGCACCGTCTACGGCTACTTCGCCGCCTGGACCAAGGAAGGCATCTTCACCGAGCTGAACTACCATCTCACCGGCCTGGTCCGCGACCACCACGGCCGACAGACCACCCCCACCGCGTCCATCATGGACACACAAAGCGTCAAGACCTCCACCAACGCTCCACTATCGACACAAGGCATCGACGCCGGCAAGAAAGTGGTGGGACGTAAGCGAGGGATCATCACCGACACCCTCGGGCTACTCCTCGCTGTCATTGTCACCGCCGCCAGTGTCAGCGACAACACCATCGGCACCGAACTACTCAACGAGGCCACCAAACACCATCCCACCCTCGCCAAGACATGGGTCGACGCCGGCTTCAAGAACACCGTCGTCGAACACGGTGCCACACTTGGCATCGACGTCGAAGTCGTCACCAAAGACCCAGCCGCCAAAGGGTTCTCCGTCGTCAAACGCCGATGGGTCGTGGAGCGCACACTGGGTTGGCTCATGCACCACCGCCGCCTCGTGCGCGACTACGAGACCCGACCCGACAACTCCGCCAGCATGATCACAATCGCGATGATCGACAACCTCGCCAAACGCCTCACCAACGAAACC
>JAEZGP010000590.1 GCA_023437285.1 Actinomycetes bacterium
CGTTTCGACCGATCAGCTTCATGCCGGGGTGCCGACCATCAGCGGTCGCGGGCCAGGGGCCTCGACCTCCTTCGGGTACAGGCTGCGGGCGACGGCATCGGCGTAGCTGATCACGCCGTCGCGGACCAGGGCCGACACGAAGTGCTCGAACGTGACCATGCCCTCGCGCTGCCCGGTGAGCAGGCTGTTGCGCAGCTGGTGCGTCTTGCCCTCCTTGATGAGGTTGCGCACGGCCGTGTTGGCGATCAGCACCTCGTACGCGGCGACGAGGCCGCCGCCTATGCGGGGGATGAGGCGCTGGTAGACGATCCCCGTGAGCGCGGCCGCCAGTTGGGTGCGCACCTGGGCCTGCTGCTCGGCCGGGAAGACGTCGATGATGCGGGCCAGCGCCTGGGAGGTGTCGTTGGTGTGCAGCGACGCGAGCACCAGGTGGCCGGTCTCGGCGATGCTCAGCGCGAACCGGATGGAGTCCAGGTCGCGCATCTCGCCCACGAGCAGCACGTCGGGGTCGGCGCGCAGGGCGGCGCGCAGCGCGGCGGGGAAACTCTCGGTGTCCGTGCCGACCTCGCGCTGGTTGACGGTGGCGCGCTGGTGGTCGTGGACGTACTCGATGGGGTCCTCGATCGTGAGGATGTGGCAGGCCCGTTCCGCGTTGATCTCGTTGACCATCGCGGCAAGCGTGGTCGACTTGCCGGAGCCGGTGGGACCGGTCACCAGGATCAGACCCTGGTGCTGGCGGGTGAACTCGCGCAGCCCCGGCGGCAGGCCCAGCTGGTCCATGGTCGGCACCTCGCGGGGCACGATGCGCAGCGCGATCGCCGTGTGGCCGCGCTGGCTGAACACGTTGCCCCGGATCCGGGCCGTGTCGCGCCAGGTGAACGAGAAGTCGTACTCCTGGCGCAGCGACAGCGAGGCCGACTCGGCGGGGGTGAGCAGCTCGGCGAGGAGGATGCGGGTGTCATCGGGGGTGAGCAGCGGGTATCCCCACACGCCTGTCAGGTCGCCGTGGATGCGTACCTGGGGCGCCTGGCCCACGGTGAGCAGCAGGTCCGTACCGCCGGCCCGCCATACGGCCTCCAGCAGGGCGTCGACCCGACTGCCGACCAGCGCCCGCTCCTGCATGACCAGTCCTTCCCGATGATTGGGGTGCAAAGACGCCGCTCGGGGCGGGCCGCCGAAGCGGCCCACCCCGGACAACCGTCGTCAGCAGGCGCCGCCGCCGGACAGGGCACCGGTCACGGAGACCGTCTTGGGCGTGGTGGCGTTGTTGGCCGTGTAGGTGACCGTGTACTCCGTGCTGTTCGGCTTGGAGTGCAGCAGGCCCGCGGCGACAAGGGCGTCCATGTCGGCCGCGTACGCGCTGTTGCTGGCGTAGTACGCCTCTGCGGCCACCTGGACCGTCTTCACGTCGGACTTGCAGGCCGACTTGACGCCGCGGTCGGAGATGCCGTTGACGGCGAAGACGACAACGCCCGCGAGGACGCCCAGGATGACGATGACGATGAGCAGCTCGATGAGCGTGAAGCCGCTCTCATTGCGCCGAATCGCGCGAATGCGTTCCCGCATGGGTTCTCCAGGATGATGTGGGCGGCCGTGCTGACCGCGATAAGCTGGCGGGACCGTATATCACCAGGTCAGCGCGTAGCTATAGAGATCATCCGTTCGTCCACGGTGATCGTCCGAACGTGGCCGGGCGCCATCTGGGACGCCCGACTCGGACCAGCAATAGAGTCGTTTTCTCTACCCGCCGCAATAAGGCGACCACCGACTGTTGACCGCGAGAGTCCGCCGGGCGGTCTCGGCAACGGTGTCCACAGTGGAACACGAATGGGATTTTGAGCGCGCGTCACGATCAATCACCGTCCGGGCTGTCGGCAACCCGACGGTGGTAGGCCCGTTGGTACGCCCGGCAACGAGGTGCCGGCGCCGGGCGTACCAACAGAAAATGTTCTTAACGTACAGAGCGGATCAGTGTTGCCAGCTCGGTCACCTGGGGATCATCCGTCGCGCGGGCGGCCTCGTCCGCGATGACGGCGAGATCGCCCAGGTAACCCGGCGAGGCATCCGTGCGGCCGCGCAGCGCCTCGGCGAACGCCGCGGCCGCGTAGCAGACCCGCAGCCGGGGCGACGCCGTGGCGAACTGCCGGTCCAGGTCGCCGACCCGGACCTCGGCGGCGGCCTCCCGGGCGGCCCCGCTGGCGGGGTCGAGCCAGCGCACCCGCGCCGAGGCGACCGGCCCGGTCGCCTCGGGCTTGAGCCGCACCAGGTAGAGGGCGGTGACGCTGTGGCCCGGACCGACCTCGCCGCCGTCGACCGAGTCGTCGCGGAAATCCTCGGCGGCCAGGCTGCGGTTCTCATAGCCGACCAGCCGGAAGCTCGCCACGGTGTCCTGGTCGAACGTCACCTGCGCCTTCGCGTCGCGTGCCCGCACCGTCAGGGTCGCCGGCAGTTGACGCACGAACAACTCCCGCGCCTGTTCCCGCTCCGAGACGTAGGTGACGAAGCCGTCGCCCTGGTCGGCGAGCCGTTCCATGAGCTGGTCGCCGTAGTCGCTGCCCACGCCGACGCCCAACAGTGCGATCTGCTTCGCCGCCTCCTCGCGCACCTGGCGCAGGATGGGCTCGGCCGAGGTGCTGCCAACGTTCGCCAGCCCGTCGGACAGCAGGATCACCCGGTTCGTCACGCCCTGCCGGAACCCCTCGCGCGCCACCCGGTATCCGGTGACGAGCCCGTCCTCCAGGTTCGTGCTGCCGTCCGCGCCGAGGTCATCGATCGCGGCGTGCAGCGCCGACCTGCTCCGGACCGGCGTCATGGGCCGCAACACCCGGGCCTTCGACGCGTACGCGACGATCGCCACCGCGTCGGTGTCGCGCAACTGGTCGACGAGCGTGTGCAGCGCGTCCTGGACCAGATCCAGCCGGCCCGGCTCCCGCATCGAACCGGACGTGTCGACGACGAAGGTCAACGCGGCGTCCGGCCGTGCCCCCGCGTCCTCGGCCCGGGTCCGCAGCCCGATGCGCAGCAACCGGGTGTCCCCGGCGGCGTCCTCGGCCTCCGCCGCGTGACGGGGCAGCCGGGCGCCGTCCGCCGAGACCGTGAAGCCGTCCCCGGACGGCTGCGGGTAGTCCTGTTCGAAGGTGTTGACGAACTCCTCCGGACGCACGTCGCCCGGGCTGGGCCGGCGGCCCTCGAGGATCAGCCGCCGCGCGTACATGTACGACGCGGTGTCGATATCGATCGCGAACGTGGACTGTGACCGGTCGCCGCGTTCGGGCTCCTCCGCGCCGGAGCCGGGCTCCTGGCGCGGCGCGGCCACGTCCCCGCTGTCGGACGCGCCCTTGTCGCCCGCCGTGCAGCCGGCGAGGGCGAGTGCGGCGACGCCGAGCACCGCGACCATGCGACGAAGTCTATGTGTGCGCTTCATTGAAGCTCCTCACTCAAAGGTGGTGGTGACTCCCAGTGAGACGCCACGCGGTGGCGCGCGGTACCCGTCGTGACCGGTCCGCAATGAAGGCGTTAGCGGAGTAGATGCCAAACGACCGCTTCGTGACCCGCCCGATGGCATTCCGTTATCCGCGTCGATCGTCCGAAGTGGTCATGTCCGGCCGGGGACCGTGCCGTCGGAGGCGTCACACCTTTCGAAAACGCTGGAAGCTTCATCGGTACGCCGGACCTGAGCTGGGGGAACCGGGACGGCCTGGGTGCGCGTCGTTGACGCTGCTCGATGGGCGTGCCGACGATGGCGACACGTACCGTCCCCTGCCCGGAGGCTCGCATGTCAGCCACATTCCGGCGGCTCGGCCGGCGCCGGCTCAGTGGGGCGCTCGCCCTGCTCGCCGCCGTCGCGACCGGGGCCGTCGTCGTCACCTTGACCCGGCCGGCCGACGCGGCCGCCACCCACAACTACGCCGAGGCGCTGCAGAAGTCGCTGCTGTTCTACGAGGCCCAGATGTCGGGCAACATCCCGTCGTGGAACCGCGTGAAGTGGCGCGGCCCGTCGACGGTCAACGACGGCAAGGCCCAGGGCGTCGACCTGTCCGGCGGGTACTACGACGCGGGCGACCACATGAAGTTCGGCTTCCCGATGGCCGCCGCGATCACGACCCTGGCCTGGGGCGGGGTGGACTACCGGTCGGCCTACGCGAGCTCCGGGCAGCTGCCGCACCTGATGAACAACCTGCGCTGGGCCAACGACTACTTCATCAACGCCCACTCCGCGCCGAACGAGCTGTGGGTGCAGGTCGCCAACGAGTCCGACCACAACTACTGGGCGCCGGCGGAGACGGTGGAGGCCAAGGGCAAGGACCGTACCGCGTACAAGATCACCGCGTCGTGCCCGGGCACCGACGTGGCCGCCGAGACCGCCTCGGCGATGGCGTCGTCGGCCATGGTGTTCCGCGCCACCGACCCCGCGTACGCCGACACGCTGCTCACCCACGCCAAGCAGCTGTTCACCTTCGCCGACACGACCAAGGGCACCGACGGGCGGGACACCGCGTACGTCAAGTGCGTGCCGCAGGCCGCGAGCTTCTACAACTCCACCACCGAGGGCGGCACCCAGAACCCGGGCACCCCGCGCGTGTACTGGGACGAGCTGGCCTGGTCGGCGCTGTGGCTCTACCGCGCCACCGGCGACGCGTCCTACCTGGCCAAGGCGCGCGAGTTCTACCCCAAGATGGGCACCCAGGCCGACGTCGGCAGCAGCACCCAGGTGCCGGTCTACGCGTTCGGGTACGGCTGGAACGACAAGGCGTACGCCGTCTACGCCATGATGGCGAAGCTGACCGGCGAGCAGCAGTACAAGGACGACACCCAGCGCTACCTGGACTACTGGTCGGTGGGTTACAAGGGCGCCAAGGGCAAGACCCTGGCCGGCGGCCTGGTGTACATCTTCTACTGGGCGTCGCTGCGGATGGCCGCGAACACCGCGTGGGTCGCGCTGACCTACGCCGACACGCTGGGCCCGGCCGATCCGCTCTACGCGCGCTACCGGGACTTCGCCAAGACGCAGGTCGACTACGCGCTCGGCACCAACCCGGCCAACCACAGCTACATGATCGGCTTCGGGGTGAACCCGCCGAAGAACCCGCACCACCGCGGGGCCCACGGCTCCTGGTCGGACTCGATGAACGAGCCGACCTACACCCGCCACACCCTCTACGGCGCGCTCGTCGGCGGCCCCGGCGAGGACGGCTCGTGGGCCGACTCGCGGTCGGACTTCGTCAAGAACGAGGTGGCCCTCGACTTCAACTCCGGCATCACCTCGTCGCTGGTGCGGCTCTACTCGGAGTACGGGGGAACGCCGCTGGCGAGCATCCCCGCCGAGACGCCGGACATGACCGAGATCTACCTCGACACGACGGCGACTCCGCAGACGAACGGGGTCACCGTCAAGATGCTGCTGTGGAACAAGTCGGCGTGGCCGGCCCGGGTGCTGGACAGGGCGTCGATCCGGTACTTCTTCACCCTGGACGGGGCGACCACGCCGAGCCAGATCACGGTCACCTCGCCGTACTCGAACTGCCAGAAGCCCACCGGCCCGGTCCAGTTCTCCGGCAGCGTCTACTACGTCAACGTGGACTGCACCGGGACGCTGAGCTTCCCGGGCGGCCAGTCGGAGTCCAAGCGCGAGGTCCAGTTGCAGATCATGAGCAGCGGCAGCTGGGACGCGAGCAACGACTGGTCGGCGACGAACAACCCCGCCCTGTACCAGGCGGGCACGCTGATCTGGGGCACCCAGCCCGGCGGCGGCACCGTCACGTCCGCGCCGCCCACCACGACGGTGCCGACCTCCCGGCCGCCGACCTCGGCCCCGCCGACGACGGC
>JAEZGP010000605.1 GCA_023437285.1 Actinomycetes bacterium
CGTCACGTACGAGCAGGTCTGGCGTCAGGTCGACGGAACCCTCAACTACAGCGGCTCCATCGACCCCGCGAAGGTTCTGGACACCACCATCCTCGACTGGGCGACCGCACGCGCCAGTTGAGCCGAACCGGCACCCGTGCCATGGAGACCGGCGCGGCAGTCCACGCAACCTCGGCTGCCGCGCCCGGTTCGGTTCCGGTCGTCCAGTCGTAGTCGTCTCCGGCGGTCGGCACCCATCGCCAACTCAGTGGCATAGTGCCTGTTCGATCTGTTGAGCGCATATGTGCGCCACAATGGACCGGTTGGCGGCGGGCCTACCTATCCACGAACTGGAGTGGCTTCAGCGTGTCGAGCGAGACGATCTTAGATGATTTGGTGGACCGGCTCGACGAGCGGACGCAACTCCTGAACATGGTGAATTCGGCAATCGGACTGGGGCAGCCACGGGTCGTTGTCGTTCGGGGCGAAGCCGGGGTCGGTAAGACCCGTCTGCTACAGGCCTTCCTGGACACAGCGGTAAGCCAACACGCCGGCGTCGGCCTGTTGGCCGGGTACGGGCAGGCGATGCTGAACTCGGCGGCTTCCGATTCGTTCCAAGCCATCCGCGAGTGCCTCCGGTCGCTGACTCGCAGGGCAGAGACGTCTGGCCGAAAGGCGCTCCTGGAGCGGATCGTGGGTGCGTTTGTGCGGCACGCCCCTGACTGGGCGGAGTCGGTTCCCATGGTCGGTGGCCTGATCGCTGCCGGGATGCGAACAGGCCAGGCCGTTGTGGAGTCCGGCCGCCAGCGGGTAGAGATCGACAGCCGCCTGGACCAGCTCGTCCGCTTCGTGGAGAACCTTCTGGAGCAGGGCCCACTGCTGCTCGTACTGGACGACCTTCATTGGGCCGACACCGCCACGGTCGACCTGCTTGTGGCCATCGGTCTGCGGGTCCAGGGACCGCTGACGCTGGTGCTGGCGTACCGGTCGGACAACATTGTCGACCGCGCCAGCCTGCATCCGATGCGGCGGGCGGTGTACCGGCTGGCGCGTTACCGGACGGATCTGGTCGAGATCGATCTTCCTCCTTTGTCGCGTGAGGACACCACCACGCTGGTTCGCCGTCGAGTTGCCGGAACGGCCGCTTTAGGCCGGGTAGCGCAGATCGTGTTGATGAGCGCGGGCAACCCGCTGTTCGCCGAATCACTGGCGGTCCTCAATAACGAGGGCAGTACGACGACACCGATCCGCATCACCGCGGTCCTGGAGGAGCGACTGACCTTCCTCGACCCGACCGACCAGCGACTGCTGGAGACCGCGGCGCTGATTGGGTACAGCTTCGAGGTGGACTATCTGGCGGCGTTGGCGCGCAGGGATGTCGACGATGTGTTCGAACGTCTTGACATCCTGTTCAGCGAGCACAGCTTGGTCCGACCCGACGACGCGCGTGGCGGCCGGGACCGCTACATCATCGCCCATCCACTGTTCGCTGAGATCTTGCGTCAGCGTGGCGCGCAGAACGGGCCGTTCTGGCGGCGGCAGCACACGAAACTGCTCGATCTGCTCAAGCAGGAGCAGCCGTGGGATGAGGAGATGCAGGTTCGTGTGGTCGATGTAGCGGTCGCTGCCGGCGCGAGTCGGGACGCGTGCCAGTACGCGTTGGTGGCTTCGCGTGCGCAGTTTCGTCTGGGGGCGGTCACCAAGGCGCGCGAGTTGGCCCGGACCGCCGTCGACCACGCACCCGATGGCCACCTGACGGGCCAGGCGAATGTCCAGTATGCCGAGTGCCTGGCAGCCGAGGGCAACCATGACGCCGCCGCACAAGCGTGCGAGAAGGCCGTCGCCCTGGTCGGGGCGGAGGAGGTGGACGCGGTCCGGCTCCGGTGGGCACGCAATCTGCGCATGAAGAACACCTGGACCCAGTGCGCCACCATTCTTGAACAGCTCGTCTCCTCCTCTACCGGGGGAGACGAGGCATACGCCGAGGCGCTCATGCTCCAGGCCGAAATCGCGCTGTGTGGACCGGTCCAGGACACTCAGCGATGCATCGCTCTGTGCGATCAGGTTGCGGCGATCACCTCGAACCTCGAGCTGAAGTCGCGTGCCTACGGCCACCGGGGACTGGCGCATCTTGCCGCTTACGACGAGCCTTCGGCTGAGCAGTGGCTAGTCAAAGCAATCGATGTTGTCCGCCCGCTGGAGCATCCGTATGCCGAGTACGAGGCGATCCACTGGCTGAGCAAGAAGGCCATGGCTTGCCTGGAGCTGGACCGCGCCTGGCGGTTGCTCGATCAGCTCGGCAACAACTCGGACCTCAGCGGCGTCGCTTCCGAGAGTCCCTGGCACCTGCGTGACCGCAGCCGGGTCCTCGGGCTGCAAGGACACATCACCCAGGCGGCTCATACCCTTGCTGGTTACCTCGGCAGTGTCAACGCCACCGCCCACGGGCGGGCCGTAACCACGCTTGCCTGCCAGGTCCACGAGCTAGACTCGATCGTGGCCCGTGCTGCCGCTGATGCGCTCGTCGAGGCTCTCCGCGAGGCGACCGCAGCGACCCTCCCCCCAGAGGAGCACGCAGACTTCCGCCGTTGTCTCGACGCGTTCTCCTCCCGCGCCGACCACAATCCGATCGTCTTCGCCACCACCGTTCTCGGGATCGATCACGCTGAGGCGGTCGCCGCGGATGCGATCTTCCGCTTCGATGTGGAAGACCTCTCTCATCTGCGCGAGGTTGTCAGCAAGGGACGGAGGCATTCGTGAGAGCGGACGCCACCGACGAGTTCTTCATCGCGCCGGGCCTGACCTACCTCAATCACGCTTCCTACGGCGCTGCGACCCGTACGGTCGTGGCCACGGCTCGCCAGCTGGCCGACCAGATCGAGGCCGACCCGATCGGCGAACTCGGAGCAACCGCGCTCGCCCCCCGGTTCCGGACAATCTGCGACCAACTCTGCACTGATCTGCAGCTACCCTCGGAACGCACGGTGCTCACGCCCAACACCACGTCGGCCTCGGCGGCCCTGATCGCCTCACTCCCGCTCACGGAACGGGACGTCGTTGTCATGCTCGACACCGAGTACGAGTCGATTATGCGCGGGTGGCAGGTTCGCTGCCGCCAAGCCGGTGCCCGGTTCACCACGGTGCCCGTCTCGCTGCCCTTCACCGGGCCTGAACAACTTCTCGCCGACCTCGACACCGCCGTCACCGGACGCGTCACATACCTAGTGGCAAGCCACATCTCATCATCGACAGCGATCATGTTCCCCATTGATGCGATAAGCCAGTGGGCCACGGCGCGCGGAGGGCGACTGCTCGTCGACGCCGCCCACACACCCGGGCACGTGCCTTCCGCAGTACCCGACGGTCCGATCGCGGCCGTGTTCGCCAACGTTCACAAGTGGTACCCGGCGATGCGCTCGGTTGGGCTGCTGTCCCTCGCGCCGGATCTGGTTGACGTCGTCCGTCCTGCAGAGGTCTCGCTGACCTGGGACTGCGACGACTTGACCGAGCGGTTCTCCTGGCCGGGTACCTTCGACCCCACGCCAAGGTTGTCCGTGCCGGCCGCCATTGCGCAGCACAGCGAGTGGCGCGAGGCTGGCCGCTTGGCGACTTGCCAGCGTCTGGCCGACAGTACCGTAACGCTCATGGTCGCCCTGGGTGCCACGCCGACCACCACCCCGGGGTTCATGCCTCCCCGGATACGGGCGTTTTTTCTCGACGGCGTGTCCGTAGTTGAGACCAAGGCGGCGTTGTCGGCTGCGAACATTCGAGCGTGGGTCGGATCTGATGCAGGCGGACGGACAATCCTGCGGGTAGCTGCCCACGTCTATAACGATGCCGCAGACCTGGAGCTGCTCGGGTCCACGATCAAGGAGATGCTTGCCCGATGACGGTCCCGCCCATCCCAGAGAAGCTTGTCAAGGCGATCCTGTTCCTGCGCGGCGAGCAAGATGGCACTCGGTGGCTGTCCGAGCTGCCCGCCACCCTCGAGCACTATCAGCAGGCCTGGGGATTGCGTCTGGAGGCGATCTCCGACGGCGGGGCGATGTCCGCCTGCGCACTTGGCGCCGCTGACGGCTGCCCTATCGTGCTCAAGGTCCCGGTCGACGCTGCCGCCGGGCAGCTCGAAGCCGAACTCCTGCGCTACTGGGGTCCCACCGGCGCCGTACCGGCAGTACTCAACCAGGACCCCGAGACCGGGGTCATGGTCATGGAACGGATCCTTCCCGGCGATACCGCCTGGCCCCGCAATGGCATCGACGACGCCCGACGGTACGGCGACCTGCTGACCCGGCTCAACGCGCCGAACCCCAACACGCCGCCGTCGCTCAAGCCCATGGACGAAGTGATCGAAATGCGGCTGGACTGGGCCAGGGAACGCTTCACCAACCCCGACCACCAGCACCCCAAGGCCCAACTCGACGCCGCGCGCGAGGTGTTCAACCAACTACGCGAGACTCTCGACCGCACCCAAACGCGAGTCTTGCACGCCGACCTCCAAGCCAAGAACGTCCTCAACGACGGCAACGCGAGCTACGCCATTGACCCCATGGGCGCGGTCGGAGACCCCAACGCCGAAGCCGCGCTCTGGGTCGCCATCCAGGACGGCCCAACATCAATCACCCAGCGGATAAGCCAACTGGCTGACCACCCACTGCTGGACGCCAGCCGACTCGCCGCTTGGACCTACGTGCTGGCGATAGCCGAGTACCGCCGTTACCTACCAGCAAGTGGACGACGTATTGAGGAGTACCTTCACACCTGCAACCCCTCACGACTTGGCACTGTGTGACGCGTCGGCGGACGGTAAACCGCTGTGAGCAGTAGTTGGGACTAA
>JAEZGP010000634.1 GCA_023437285.1 Actinomycetes bacterium
GTGCCCGCCTGGGGCGCCTCAACCTCCTCGGGCGGCGCCTCGGTGATGACGCCGCCGGTGCCCGGCGTGGTGTCCTCGCCCTCGCGCAGCCGCTCGCGGCGGCGCCGCCGCAGCGTGGGCAGGTAGAACGCCGACGCCATCAAGACAAGGAAGATCGCAAGCGCGATCCACGACTGCGTGTCCATGCCTGGAATCCTGACAGACGCGCCGCGCCAACCAGCATGCGCCGTCGCGTGGCGGGGCACGCGTCACCCCGGTAGGGCACGATGGGTTGATGTCCGCTGATTCCCCCTGGACCGCCCCGCCGGTCGAGCGCCGCGACGAACCCCTCGCCGCCGACGAGCGCGCCATGCTGAAGGGCTGGCTGACCTGGCAGCGCGACACCCTGCTGTGGAAGTGCGCGGGGCTGACCGGCGATCAGCTCGCCCTCGCCTCGGTCGAGCCGTCGAATCTCACCCTGCTCGGGCTGGTGCGCCACATGGCGGAGGTGGAGCGCTCGTGGTTCCGCCGGCGCAGCGCCGGTCAGGACGTCGGGCGGCTGTTCGCCACGCCCGACAATCGCGACGCCGACCTCACGGACGGCACCCCGGCGTCGGCGGAGGCCGACTTCGCCACGTTCCGCCGCGAGTGCGACCTCGCCGACGAGGCGGTCGCCGGCCTGCCGCTGGAGCACACGTTCCCGGCCCCCCGATCCGGTAGGCCGATGAGCCTGCGGTGGGTGTACGTGCACATGATCGAGGAGTACGCCCGCCACAACGGCCATGCCGACCTCATCCGGGAGCGCATTGACGGCAGTACGGGCGACTGACGCGCCGACCCGCCGCCGCGCCTACCATCGGACGGCATGATCCGGAAGCGTCGCTGGCTGATCGGGGCGGCGGCCCTGCCCGCCCTGCTCGTGGCGTGTCTCGGCGCGACGTTCGTGCTGCTGCCGGGCGCGTCGACCGAGGGGATGCCGGAGTCGATCACCGTGAACGGCGCCGCCTACGACCGGGCCGAGCTGGTCACGTTCCGGACGGTCTTCCGTGACTCGGTGACCATCCGGGTCCCGGCGACCACGCGGCCGATCGTCGTGCGCGCGTGGTGCTCACTCGCCAGGGTGCACGGCAGCGACGCGACCTCCGCGCTGATGTTGGATGTGCCGACGACGTACGTGGACGGCCGCAACGTCCCGGAGACCAACGGGGCCGACGTGCTGCACTGCTTTCCCGGCCGACCCCCGGAGCTGACCACGACCGTCGATCCCGGCTGGCTGCCCCGCGAGGGCGACCGGTTGCGGCTGACCTGGGATGAGCTGGAGACCCGCGCCGACGCCCCGGCGGACTCCCCCGCCTCGTGGGCGCTGGCCGTCTACGTCGCGCGCTAGGCCTGCGGGAGGCTCGCGGACCGCAGGTCGCTACGCACGCGGGAGGCCCAGCGCGGCCCGCAGGTAAGGCAGGTCGGCGGGACCGTTCCAGCGGTAGGCGGACAGGCCCGCCGCCCGGGCCCCGCGTACGTTGCGGTCGTCGTCGTCGACGAACAGGCACTGCGCGGGCGGGCGGCCCAGCGCGTCGCACACGATCCGGAAGTACTCCTTGGTCGGCTTGTGCACGCCGACCACCGACGAGTTCACCACCACGTCGAAGGCCTCGGACAGGCCGAGCAGCTCCAGGTCCGCGTCCAGCCGCGAGGTCGCGTTCGTGGCCAGACCCACGGGTACGCCCGCCGCGCGCGCCTCGGCGACGAAGCCGAGCACGGCGGGGTCGACCTCGCCCCGATAGGCCATCCATTCGGTCATGAGCGCGCGGGCGGCGGGCAGGTCGAGTTCGTGCCGGAAGGCGAGCACCTCGGCCGTCGTCTCGGCCCACTGCTCGTGGCTCTGCTTACCCACCAGCACCGGGTGGAGTACGCGCGGGTCGAACGCGACGTCGCGGATCGCCCCGGCGTCGAGGCCGGCGGCGGCCTCCAGCGGCCCGTGTACGGCGGGGTCGAAGTGGCGCAGTACCCCGTCCAGGTCGAGGACGAGGGCGTCGGGGCGGGGCTTCACGACTCGTCGTCCTCGCGTAGCCGCTGGCTGATGACCTGGGTCACGCCGGCCTTCATGGTCACGCCGTAGAGCGCGTCGGCGATCTCCATCGTGCGCTTCTGGTGCGTGATGATGATCAGCTGGCTCTTCTCCCGGAGCTGGGCCAACAGGGTGATCAGGCGGCCGAGGTTCACGTCGTCGAGCGCCGCCTCCACCTCGTCCATGATGTAGAACGGGCTGGGCCGCGCGCGGAAGATCGCCACGAGCAGCGCCACGGCCGTCAGCGAGCGCTCGCCGCCGGACAGCAGCGACAACCGCTTGATCTTCTTGCCGGGCGGGCGGGCCTCGACCTCCACGCCGGTGGTCAGCAGGTTCTCCGGGTCGGTGAGCACGATGCGGCCCTCGCCGCCCGGGAACAGCACCGGGAAGACCTGCTCGAACTCGCGGGCCGTGTCGGCGAAGGCCGCCGCGAACACCTCGAGGATGCGGTCGTCCACGTCCTTGACCACGGTGAGCAGGTCCCGCCGGGTGGCCTTGAGGTCCTCCAGCTGGTCGGAGAGGAACTTGAAGCGCTCCTCCAGCGCCGCGAATTCCTCCAGCGCCAGCGGGTTCACCTTGCCCAGCAGGGCCAGCTCCCGGTCGGCCTTCGCGGCGCGCTTCTCCTGCGTGGCCCGGTCGAACGGGACGGGCTCGGGGGCCGGCGTGCCGGCCGCCTCGGCGGTGGCCAGGTCGTGCGGGGTCGGCGGGACGAGCTGCTCCGGACCGTACTCGGCCACGAGCGTCTCGGGGTCAAGGCCGTACTCCTCGGCGGCGCGGCTCTCCAGCGCCTCGATGCGCAGCCGCTGCTCGGCGCGGGCCACCTCGTCGCGGTGCACCTTGGAGGTCAGCCGCTCCAGCTCGACGGCGTGTTCGCGCGCTGCCGCCCGTACCCCGGTGAGTTCCGTCTCGCGCGCGGACCTGGCCTGCGCGACGGCATCTCGGTGCGCGGCGGCCGCCGCCAACGCGCGGCCCGCCTGCCGCAGCGCCACGTCCGCGCCGAGCACCACGGCCTTCGCGATGAGCGCGCCCCTGGCCCGGGCGGCGCGGCGGGCGGCGGTCCGCTCGCGCGCCTGCCGCTCGTTGTGCGCCTGCCGGATGAGGGCGTCGGCCCGGCCGGTGATCGCGGAGACGCGCTCCTCGGCGGTACGCACGGCGAGGCGTACCTCGATCTCGTGCTGGCGGGCGGCCGGCACGGCGGCGGACAGCTCGTCGCGCTCGGCCGTCGACGGGTCCTCGTCGGTGGGGGTGTCCTCGGCGAGGCGCAGCCGCTCCTCCAGCTCGGCGAGGCCGGCGAGGTCGCGGTCCCGCGCCTCCTCGGCCTTCTGCCGGGCCTGCACGATGCGGTCGGCCTCGGCCTGCGCGCTGCGGGCGGCGGCACCCAGC
>JAEZGP010000661.1 GCA_023437285.1 Actinomycetes bacterium
GGCCAGGCCGGTGGGGTCGAGGCGCAGGTCGCCGCCGTGGTCGGGGTCCACGTCGGGCAGCGTACGGCGCTCGGGGCGGCGCGCGCAGCCACGCGGGCGGGCCTGTGGATAACCGCGGTGTCGGTGGTGGGTGGACAGATCAAGGTGGTAAGAACGAGCGATGACCACCGCCGCGGACGAGGTCGTCCGCATCGCCAGCGAACTGATCCGCATCGACACGACCAACACCGGTGATCCGGCCACGGTGGTGGGCGAGCGGGCCGCCGCCGAGTACGTTGCGGGCCTGCTGGCCGAGGTGGGTCTCGAACCGGTGATCCTGGAGAGCGCCCCGGGGCGGGCCAGCGTGTTCGCCCGCTACGCGGGGGCCGATCCGGGGCGCGACGCACTGCTGATCCACGGTCATCTCGACGTGGTGCCGGCCGACGCGAGCGAGTGGAGCGTGCACCCGTTCTCGGGCGAGGTCCGCGACGGGTACGTGTGGGGTCGCGGCGCGGTCGACATGAAGAACTTCGACGCGATGGTGCTCGCGGTGGTGCGCCAGTGGCGTCGCGAGGGCCGGGTGCCGCCCCGTGACCTGGTGCTGGCGTTCCTGGCCGACGAGGAGGCGGGCGGCACGTACGGCGCACATTGGGCGGTCGCCGAGCATCCGCAGCTGTTCGAGGGCGTCACCGAGGCGATCGGCGAGGTGGGCGGCTTCTCCTACACGGTCAGCGATGACCTGCGGCTCTACCTCATCGAGACGGCGGAGAAGGGCCTGGAGTGGCTGCGCGTGCACAGCCGCGGCCGGCCGGGGCACGGCTCGATGATCCATGACGACAACGCGGTGACCGCGCTGGCCGAGGCCGTGGCGCGGGTCGGCCGCCACCGGTTCCCGATCGTGATGACCGATACCGTACGGCGCTTCCTGTCCGAGGCCGGCGACGCGCTCGGCATCGACATCGACCCCGACCAGCCGGAGGTCGCGATCGCCAAGCTCGGCACGATCGCGCCCATCATCGGGTCGACCGTGCGCAACACGGTCAACCCCACGGGCCTGCGCGCCGGGTACAAGGAGAACGTCATCCCGTCGCGGGCGAGCGCGACGCTGGACTGCCGCACGCTGCCCGGCCAGCGGGAGATCTTCGCGGCGCAGCTGCGCGAGCTGCTCGGCCCCGACGTGGAGATCGAGACGATCCAGTCCCAGCCGGCGCTGGAGACCACATTCGACGGCGCGCTGGTCGAGGCGATGGACGCCGCCCTGCGCGCCGAGGACCCGATCGCGCACCCGGTGCCGTACATGCTCTCGGGTGGCACCGACGCCAAGGCGTTCGCGAAGCTGGGCATCCGCTGCTTCGGGTTCGTCCCGTTACTGCTGCCCGCGGACCTGAACTTCTCCGCCCTGTTCCACGGCATCGATGAGCGGGTACCGGTGGAGGGACTACAGTTCGGCGTGCGCGTTCTCGATCGTTTTCTTGCCGAGTGCTGAGGGGGCTCTCATTGGCTGATCCGGACAGCATCCTCGACGACGCGCTGGCGGAGGTGGTGCGCGCGGCGCAGGCGCACCTCGCGGCGGTGCGGGCGGCGGCGGGCCGGCCCGACGACGACGCCGTCTGGGGGGCGTACGTGGCGCTCAGCAACGCCGCCCGCGCGTACGACGACGCGCTCAACGACGCCTACGGCGAGGTGACCCCGTGGGACCTGGAGGAGATCGCGCCGGACGGCCCGGTGGGCCGGTTCACGGGCGCCGACGAGGTGCCGGCGGAGCCGGCGCAGGACCCGTACGACGGGGTGCTGTCGATCCGCCAGCGCCGCGACTACACGGTGCCGTCGGTGACGGCCCTGCTGCGGGCGGCGGACGAGGCGCGCCGGTCGCTGCCGCGGGCGGTGGGGGAGCCGGACGAGCCGCCGGGCACGGTCGCGGAGGCGGTGCTGGAACTCATGCGGGCCGGCGACGGGTCCCTGGGGATGCTCGACGTGCCGGAGCTGGTTCCGCTGGACGGGGCCGTCCTGGTGGCCGAGGTGATCCGCCCGCTGGACCTGGACGCGGACGCGGGCGAGGCGACGTTCCGCATCGACCCGGAGGACCGGGTGCTGGGCCGCCTCGACGAGCGCATGTGCGTCGAGGTCGACGACGACGGCCGGCTGAGCCTGGGTGACTGAGGCCCTACAGGGAGGGCGGTCCGGCGTCGGTGGCCCGCCGGCGCAGCATCACCTGGCGGGTACCGTCGGGGAACAGGCGCACCCGGGCCAGTTCCCAGCCCGAGTACTCGGCGGCGATGGTCAGCTGCACCGCGGCGGTCATCCGGTCGACGTGCGGCGGTAACCGCAGCGGTGCGTATTCGTAGTCCATGACTGCATGGTGCCCCACCTGCCGGGGACCGGCCAGTGCCGGTGGGCCGTGTTGCGGCGAGCGGTCAGCCCTGCCGTTCCGGGTACCCCAGGCCGACGGCCGACACGTCGGACAGGGCCTGGGCGATCTCGGCGGGCAGCCGGACGGACTCGGCGGCGAGCGCGCCGACCAGCTGGCCGACGGTACGCGCGCCGACGATCGGCGCGACGACGCCGGGCTGGTCGCGCACCCAGGCGAGGGCGACCTCCAGCGGGGAGACGCCCAGCCCGTCGGCGGCCGTGGCGACGGACTCGACGATGCCCGAGCAGCGCGGGTTCAGGTAAGGCAGGACAAATCGCTCAAAGTGGGGCGAAGCGGCCCGGGAGTCGGCGGGCCGGCCGTGCCGGTACTTGCCCGTGAGCACCCCGCGGCCCAGCGGCGACCAGGGCAGGATGCCCAGCCCCAGGGCCAGGCAGGCCGGCACGACCTCGCGCTCGATGCCGCGCTCCAGCAGCGAGTACTCCACCTGGGTGGACACGAGCGGCGTGCGGCTGGGCCAGGCGCCCTGCCAGGTGGCGGCCCGGGCGGTCTGCCAGCCGGAGAAGTTGCTCAGGCCCGCGTACCGGGCCCGGCCCGTCGCCACCGCCGTGTCCAGGGCGGCGAGGGTCTCCTCCAGCGGGGTGCACTCGTCGTAGCCGTGCACCTGCCACAGGTCGACGTAGTCGGTGCCGAGCCGGGCCAGCGACGCGTCGAGCGCCGTCAACAGGTGCGCGCGCGAACCGTTGCGGCGACGCTCCGTGCCCGGCCGCAGCCCCGCCTTCGTCGCGATGACCAGATCCTCGCGGGGCATCAACGGGCCCAGCAGCGAGCCGATGACGGCCTCGCTGTCGCCGTCGGCGTAGACGTCGGCCGTGTCGACCAGCGTGCCGCCCGCGTCGATGAACGTCTTGAGCTGCGCGGCAGCGTCGTCGGGCTCGGTGTCCCGGCCCCACGTCATCGTGCCCAGCGCCAGCCTGGAGACCAGGAGGCCGCTGCGGCCGAGCGGTCGCTGCTGCACAAAGATCCAGGGTAGTGCCGCGTATGCCGTCGTGCCCAGCGCCGCGCCGGCCCCAGCAGCGACGCACCCCGTACGTCGGGCCGCCCCCGATCGCGGCCGGCCCGCGAACGGCCAGGTCATGTCGTTGCATGTCAGTCATGTCCGGCCGTACCGGCGCGGTCGCGCGCCGGTGTCGGCCATCCGCTCGACAAGCGCTCCGCCGGCCGCTAAGGCCGGGGTCGCACCGTCCACACACGACCCTGCTGAAACGCGGCCCACGCCCGGGCCCTACCCCGTCGTCGCGGTGCGGTTGCCACCCCCGCCGGCCGGTTGGCTATCGGCGACCTGACCGTGAACGGCCTTTTCACTGACGCGAGCGTCGCGCACAATCTCGGGGTGGACAGCGACGGTAGGCCGCAATCATGGCGCGCCTCGGTGGTCCCGGTGCCCGCCCTGGGCCGGGCCCGGGTCGACAGCTCCGTCGCGGCGATCGAGGCGGCCCGGGCCTTCAGCGACCCGTACGAGAAGGCGCTGACCGCCATGGCCACCTGGGCGGTCACCGGTGACCGTCCGTTATGGCTGCTCAGCGGCGGTGCCGGCATGGGCAAGACGAGCTTCGCCGGCCAGATGGCCGAGCGCGTCACCGCGCACGGCGTGCAGGTCGGCTGGGCGCCGCCCGGCCGCGCCGTGCAGGCCGTGCAGGCCGTGGTGGCCAGCGGCCGGCCCGGGGTGGTCATCGTCGACGACGCGGAGACCCGCGCCGACATCGGCGACCTGCTCGCCCTCGTGGCGGGCGGCGGCCAGCCGCTGCCCGTCCGGGTGGTGATCGTGGCGCGCGAGTTCGGTGCCTGGTGGACCCGCCAGCTCAACCGGCTGACCC
>JAEZGP010000682.1 GCA_023437285.1 Actinomycetes bacterium
GGCCAGCCCAAGGGTCGCCGAGGCGTACTTGTGGGGTCTGTTCTGGTGGTCGCGTTGATCGCAGGCGCCGTGGCTGTCGTGTTGACGACGACCAGCAAGCGAGGCGAGCAGTCGGCAGGCGGCCCCACGGACGCCGTCGCGACCCTGCCCGCCCGGCCCCCGGACGTGCCGGCGTCACCCCGCGTCGTCGCCCCGGCGGGGCCCGGCGCGCCATCAAAGGTCAAGCTCACCGACCGGGGAGACTCGGTGACGGTGACGTGGGTGGACCCGTCGACCGCGGGGACACTGCCGTTCGCGGTCTCCACCCGCGGCGAGGACGGCAAGTACCTGCCGGCCGTCACCGTGCCGGCGGGCCGGCACAGCGCGACCGTCCGCGGCCTGGACACCAAGCAGAACTACTGCTTCATCGTCACGGCCATCTACTCCGCCGACACCCTCGCCCCCGCCAAGCCCGTTTGCACGACCCGCTGAGCCCGTGGCGAACGAGTCGTACGCTTGCCCATTGGCCGAGGCCATCGAGCGCGCCGAGGAGGCTGCGGACGTCGCCGCCGCCCGCGAGGCTCTGGCCCGCATTGAGGCGGGCGAAAAGCCCATCCCACTGCCCGAACTGCGTGCCGCCCTGGGTCTGTGACGTCGCCCGGGCCGGCCACCCCGCCCACATACCGCGTCGAGGTCGACAGGAGAGCCGCCAAGCTGCTTGGCAAGCTTGACCGACCCATACAGGCCCGTCTCCTCACCGCGATAGCCGCCCTGGCCGCAGACCCTCGACCCCACGGCGTTAAAGCTCTGACCGGGCTCCCCGGCCTGCTACGCATCCGCGTCGGCGACTACCGGGTGATCTACACCGTGGAAGACGACCGGCTTGTAATTCTGGTGGTCCACCTCGGGCACCGCAGCGATATCTACGAAACCCTGTGACTCCCTACCCGTGCTGGAACGAGCGACCCCAATCACAGGTGGCTGTCGCAGCATCCGGCTCATCGTCACGACCGTCTAGTCCGGCGACACCCTCGAGCCCGCCAAGCCGGCCTGCACGGCCCTGGTCTTGTGATCGCGTTGGTCGTTGTGTGCGAGCATGATTCGCGTGTCCAGTAGCGACGACATCCGTCTGTGGGATGAGGCCGCCGATCAATACAAGCAGCACGTCGGGGGTGTGGACGACTCCTTCTACCGACGTTTGAGCCCGTTCTTGTGGCAGGTTCTGGGAGATGTCGCCGGGCGGCGCCTGCTTGATCTGGGCTGCGGCCATGGATGGCTGGCTGAGCAGCTGCGTCTGGCGGGTGCGACGGTGACGGGCATCGACGGCAGCTCCGTCCTCCTGCGTCATGCTGCCTCCGCCTATCCCGATGTCACGTTCACGGCGTATGACCTGGCCACCGGTCTTCCCCGGCTGCAGCAGATCTATGACGGCGTCGTGGCCCATATGGTGTTGATGGATCTGCCGGAGCTGGAGCCGCTCATCGCCGACGTGCGTGCCTGTCTGGCTCCTGATGGCGTGTTCGTCTTCTCGATCCTGCATCCCTGCTTCTTCGGCCATGACCCGGTGGAGGACGCGACTGCGGCCGAGCGGTACCGGAAGGTCACCGGGTACCTTGCGCACGACCGTCGTTGGATCACCTCGTTTGGGGGTCATCACCACTACCATCGGCCGCTGTCCTGGTATGTCGACGTGTTGGTTCGCAACGGTCTGGTCGTTACTGGTCTGCACGAGCCTTTGACCTTGCCAGCGCATCTCAAGCCTGAGCCGGAGTGGACCGACTACGAGCGCTGGTTCGCCAGTATCCCCACCATGCTGGCCATCGCCTGCCGACCCGGCACGGCATAGCTCTTCCGAAAGGCCCCAGAGCATCATCCGAGCCGCCGCCCCGCAACGCGAGATGGCATCGCACCCCGTGCACCCCTCAGCGGCGGCGGAGCGGGCGGGGGTCCACGCGCCACAACAGGCGTCGCCACCAGGAGCGGCGAGCGCGTAGGGCGGCGGCGTACTGCGCCGCGGTGCGCCGCGCGGCCTCCGCTGCGGCGTCGTCACCCGCCCTCATGCCACCGATCGCGGAGCCCGCGAAGCCGACCGCGTTGACCATGTCGGCCAGGTCGTCCAGCGGCGGGACGGCCGGGCGGGGGTGTCGGGTGTGCTGGCGGCGGGGGGACGCCTCGGCAACCTCGGCGGCGTACATGGCCAGTTCGCGCGCCGACAGGTGATCCGGCGGGGGGACCCCGGCGAGCGTGAGCGCGTCGCCGACCTCCTCCCACGCCCCGAGCACCCGCTGCTGCGCGTCCCCGGCTGCCAACGCGCGATGCCGGGCGGTGCGCAGCCACAACAGCACCAGGAAAGCCACCACGATCAGCAGGAGCAGGCCCCCGCCGATGCCGCCCGCGATCAGCCCTCGGGCGGAATCGGCCGGCGGCGGGGCGGCGGCCACGCTGCGCGGCGCGGCGCTCGCCGTGGTCGACTCCTGCGGCGGGTCGACCGTCACGGGCGGCTCGGACGGCGGCTTGACCTTGGGGATGAACTCCTCGTCGATCGGCTCCGGGGTGGACTTCGGCTCGGGCATCGGGTCGAACGGCACCCACCCGACGCCGTTGAACAGCACCTCCGGCCAGGCAACCCCGTGCGAGGCGCGCACCGCGCCGCCCTTGGCGGGCAGGCGGAAGCCGACCACGACGCGGCTGGGCAGGCCGACGAGCCGGGCGAGCGCCGCGAACGACGCCGCGAACTGTTCGGAGGTGCCCCGCTGCCCGCCCAGTCGCGTCGGTTGGAGCAGGAAGAACCTCAGATTCGGGTACGCGTGCCCGCT
>JAEZGP010000764.1 GCA_023437285.1 Actinomycetes bacterium
GCCGTGTTGGCCGCCGAACCGCCGCCGCTGACCCGGATGCTGGCCGGGGTGTCGGCGCCCGGGGCCAGCGGGGCGGGATGCGCGGCCAGCACGTCGGTGACGATGTCGCCCACGACGAGCACCCGCCCGCCCCGCGCGCCGGTCACGGTACGGCGGCGGTGTGGTACGCCGTGGCGATCTGGGCGGCCAACGCCGCGTTGCGCAGGATAATCTCGACGTTGACGGCCAGGCTGGCGCCCTGGGTACGCTCGTGGAAGTGCGCCAGCAGGTACGGCGTCACCGCCTTGCCGACCACGTTGTCGCGCTCCAGCCCGGCCAGGCCCTCGGTGAGCACCTCGTCGTGCAGCGCGGGGTCGAGCTGCTGGGACTCGGGCAGCGGGTTGGCCACCACGAGCGCGGCGCGGTGCAGGTCCTGGGCCCGCCGCGCCGTCATGACGGCGGCCAGTTCGGCGGGCGACTCGACCGACCAGTCCAGGTCGAAGCCGCCGTCGGTCAGGTAGAAGCCGGGAAAGCGCCGGGTGCCGTACCCGACCACCGACACGCCCAGCGTCTCCATCCGCTCCAGGGTCGCGCCCACGTCGAGGATCGACTTCACCCCGGCGCAGACCACCGTGATCGGGGTCTGGCCCAGCGTGGTCAGGTCGGCCGACTCGTCGTAGGTCTGCTGGGCGTCGCGGTGCACGCCGCCGAGCCCGCCCGTGGCGAACACGCTGATGCCCAGCCGCGCCGCGACGGCGCTGGTGCTCGCGACGGTGGTGGCGCCGTCCGCGCGGGCGGCGGCCGCGACGGCCAGGTCACGCACCGACAGCTTGGCCACCCCCTCGGCGGTCGCCAGGTGGGTCAGCTCGGCGTCGTCGAGGCCGGCCACGAGCGTCCCGCCGATCATGCCGATCGTGGCGGGTACCGCGCCGTGGTCGCGGACCGTCTGCTCGATGCGCCGGGCCACGGTGAGGTTCTCGGGCCGGGGCAGGCCGTGGGAGACGATGGTGCTCTCCAGCGCCACGACGGGCGCCCCGGCCGCCAGGGCGGCCGCGACCTCGGGGCGACAACGGATGGCCGGTACGGTCATGACCATGACCGTACGCCGTGGGTTTTGATCGACGGGATCGTGGTGGCCTGGCACACTGGTGGGGTGACCACACCGACCACCGCCCCCCAGTCCGGCACCACCGTCGAGGAACGCGTCGACTTCCGCCTCGACGAGGGTGACCACGAACGCTTCGCCCACTACGTGACCTCAGCCGAGGCCCTCATGCAGGCGATGGTCGAGGGCACCCCGGTGCAGGCCCTGTGCGGCAAGGTGTGGGTGCCCTCCCGCGACCCGCAGCGCTTCCCGATCTGTCCGACCTGCAAGGAGATCGCCGACCAGCTGGAGGACTGAGCGCCAGGCCATGGGCACGCGCGACGCTCTCCTGGTCGCCGACCTCGTCGGGGTCGCGGTGTTCGCCGCCTCCGGCGCCTCGGCCGCCGTAGCCAAGCGGTTCGACGTCTTCGGGGTCGCGTTCGTCGGCTTCGTCGCCGCCCTGGGCGGCGGCGTGCTGCGCGACCTGTTCATCGACGTGGTCCCGCCGCTGGCGTTCGCCGACTGGCGCTACAGCGTCACGGCCGCGATCGCCTCGCTGCTCGTTTTCCGCTTCCACCCGCAGCTGGCCAAGCTGCGCCGCAGTGTGCTGCTGCTGGACGCGGCCGGGCTGGGCCTGTTCACCGCGGCGAGCACGCTCAAGGCGCTGGAGGCGGGCGTACCGGCGGTCGGCTCCTGCATCATCGGGATGATCACCGGCATCGG
Source organism: Actinomycetes bacterium (assembly GCA_023437285.1). Classification (GTDB taxonomy): domain Bacteria; phylum Actinomycetota; class Actinomycetes; order Mycobacteriales; family Micromonosporaceae; genus Luedemannella. The sequence goes on from JAEZGP010000764.1 coordinate 1,787, forward strand.
CGGCGGCCTGGCCCGCGACGTGCTCACCGGCGAGATCCCGGTCGTCCTGCGCCGGGAGATCTACGCGCTCGCGGCGCTGCTGGGCGCCATCGCGGTGGCGATCGGATTCCAGCTCCACGCGCCGGACACGCCGCTGGTGCTCGTCTGCGCCGTGTTCATCTGCGGCGTCCGGGTCCTGGCGCTGCGCCGCAAGTGGGCGGCGCCCGTCGCCCGCGGCGGCTGAGTTTTCCGTCCGGGTGGTGACGACGGGCACGTCGTGTCCGACGCGTCGCACCGCCACCCGCCCCGCGCCGGCACGGTAAGCTGAGCCCGCCTTCGCGGTCGTCCGGCCCCGGGGGCTTCATCGTGTGTGCGGGGAGGCATGTGCATGGCGTCGCGGCCGGACATCGAGCGGTTCCCCCCGCTGCGGGCCTGGCAGCGCAAGGCGATGGTGGAGTACCTGCGCCGGCCGGCCGAGGACTTCCTGGCCGTGGCGACGCCGGGCGCCGGCAAGACGACGTTCGCGCTGCGCCTGGCCGCCGAGATGCTCATCGCGGGCACGGTCGAGGCGGTCACCGTGGTCACCCCGACCGAGCACCTCAAGCACCAGTGGGCGCTCGCGGGCGCCTCGGTGGGCGTGCACCTCGACCCGAGCTTCCGCAACGCCGACGTGCACTCCGCCGTGGACTTCCACGGCGCCGTCGTGACGTACGCCCAGGTGGGCATGGCGCCGGCGGTGCACCGGCGGCGTACGCTCGCCCGCCGTACGCTCGTGATCCTCGATGAGATCCACCACGCGGGCGATTCCCGGTCGTGGGGAGAGGGCGTCTCGGCGGCCTTCGGGCCGGCCGAGCGGCGGCTGATGCTCACCGGCACCCCGTTTCGCTCCGACGACAACCCGATCCCGTTCGTGCGCTACGAGCGCGGTCCGGACGGTCTGCTGCGCTCCACGTCGAACAGCACCTACGGGTACGGGGACGCGCTGCGCGACGGCGTGGTCCGCCCGGTGATCTTCCTCGCCTACTCGGGGGAGACGCGGTGGCGCACCTCGGCGGGCGAGGAGCTCGCGGCGCGGCTGGGCGAGCCGATGACCCAGGACCTCATCGCGCAGGCGTGGCGCACGGCGCTGGACCCGCGCGGCGACTGGATGCCGCAGGTGCTGCGCGCCGCCGCCGCCCGCCTGAAGGTGCTGCGCGCGGGCGGCATGCCCGACGCCGGCGGGCTCGTCATCGCCAGCGACCAGACGGCGGCCAGGGCGTATGCGAAGGTCCTGCACGACATCACCGGCGAGAAGGCCGTCGTGGTCCTCTCCGACGACCAGGGCGCCTCG
>JAEZGP010000022.1 GCA_023437285.1 Actinomycetes bacterium
GCCCTCAGGCGCGGCCTTCCCGTCGGTCTTCTCGGACGTGGCCGACGGCGTGCTGGCCGACGGCGGGGCGGCGGACTCGGGAGCGGCGGCACCCGACGCGGCGCCGTCCGTCGTACCCGACTTCTCAGCCGTGGGTACGACAGTCTTGGGCTCCTCGTCCGACGGTGCCGTCGAGGTCCCCGTCATCCCCGACTTCGCCTGCGTCTCCGTCATGGACTAATCCTGTTCGTCCGGCTCGTCTGCGTTACGAGCTATCGCCACCAAAGTCACACCATCCGGCAGGTCCATTAGCTTGACCCCCATTGTGTTCCGGTCGCGCGTCCTGCGCACCGGCTTCACAGGAGTCCGGATAACTCCACCGTTGGAAGTTATGGCAAACAGCTCATCATCCGGGCTGATCACCACGGCGCCCACAAGTCCACCACGACGCTGGGTGATCTTCGCGGTGAGGACGCCCTTTCCGCCCCGGCCCTGGAGCGGGTACTCCTCGATCGGGGTCCGCTTGGCGTAGCCGCCGTCGGTCGCGGTCAGTACGTCCATACCGTCCCGGACCACCTCCATGGCCAGCAGCTCGTCGCCGTCGCCGAACCGCATGCCGATCACCCCGGACGTTGCCCGCCCCATGGGACGCAGCGCCTCGTCGGTGGCCGAGAAACGGATCGCCTGGGCCTTCTTGCTCACCAGTAGCAGGTCGTCCTCCGGTGCGAGGAGGGCGGCGCCCACCAGCTCGTCATTGTCCCGCAGATTGATCGCGATAATGCCGCCCGTGCGGTTCGAGTCGAACTCGCTCAGCGCCGTCTTCTTGACCAACCCGTTCTTTGTCGCCAAGACAAGATACGGCGCGACGTCGTAGTTGGGAATCTCGATGACCTGAGCGATCTGCTCTTCCGGCTGGAACGCCAGCAGGTTCGCCACGTGCTGACCCTTGGCCGTCCGCTGGGCCTCCGGCAGCTCGTACGCCTTGGCGCGGTAGACGCGACCCTTGTTCGTGAGGAACAGGATCCAGTCGTGCGTCGAGCAGACGAAGAAGTGGCTGACGATGTCGTCCTGGCGCAGGGTCGCCCCGCTCACGCCCTTGCCGCCGCGCCGCTGCGACCGGTACAGGTCGGTCTTGGTGCGCTTGGCGTACCCGGTCCGCGTGATCGTCACGACCACGTCCTCGCGGGCGATCAGGTCCTCGACCGACACCTCGCCGTCGAACGGGACGATGCGCGTACGCCGCTCGTCGCCCCACTTCGCCACGACCTCGGCCAGCTCGTCCGAAACGATCTTCCGCTGCCGGGCCGGGGTGGCCAGGATGTCCTTGAAGTCCTTGATCCGGATCTCGATCTCGGCCAGCTCGTCGATGATCCGCTGCCGCTCCAGGGCGGCTAGGCGGCGCAGCTGCATGTCGAGGATCGCGGTCGCCTGGATCTCGTCGACGTCGAGCAGCCGCATGAGGCCCGTCTTGGACTCCTCGGCGCTCGGCGAGCGGCGGATCAGGGCAATGACCTCGTCGAGCAGGTCGAGCGCCTTGACCAGACCGCGCAGGATATGGGCCCGCTCCTCCGCCTTGCGCAGCCGGAAGGCGGTACGCCGCTGGATCACCTGGATCTGGTGGGCCACGTAGTGGCGCACGAACTGGGCCAGGTTCAGCGTACGCGGCACGCCGTCGACCAGCGCCAACATGTTGGCGCCGAACGTCTCCTGTAGCTGCGTGTGCTTGTAGAGGTTGTTGAGCACCACCTTGGCGACCGCGTCCCGCTTGAGGACGAGGACGATGCGCATGCCCGTACGGCCGGACGACTCGTCGCGGATGTCCGCGATGCCGGCGAGCTTGCCCTCGCGGATCAGGTCGGCGATGCGCTCGGCCAGGTTGTCGGGGTTCACCTGGTACGGCAGCTCGGACACGACGAGGCAGGCGCGGCCGCGCTTGTCCTCCTCGATGTCGACCACGGCGCGCATCCGGATCGAGCCGCGGCCCGTCCGGTACGCCTCCTGGATCGGCGTGGTGCCGACGATGAGGCCGCGGGTCGGGAAGTCCGGTCCCTTGACGATCTCCAGGAGCGCGTCGAGCGTCGTGGGCTCGTCCGCCTCGGGGTTGTCCAGGCACCACTGCACCGCGGCGCCGATCTCCCGCAGGTTGTGCGGCGGGATCTTCGTGGCCAGGCCGACCGCGATGCCCTCGGAGCCGTTGACGAGCAGGTTCGGGATGCGCGAGGGCAGGATGGTGGGCTCCTTGGCCCGCCCGTCGTAGTTGTCCTGCATATCGACGGTGTCCTCGTCGATATCGCGCAGCATCTCCATCGCCAGCGGCGCCAGCCGGGACTCCGTGTTGTGGCTGACGAAGCCGTTGGTGACGAACGCGTGGTCGTCGGTGTCCACCCGGAGGCTGAAGACGGGCTGAACGCCAGCGTCGGTGATCTCGGTGACCGTCGCGTAGTAGAAGCGACCGTCGACGAGGGGCGTCACGATCTCGCGCACCTCGGCGTCGGAGATCCGCGACAGAATCTCGACCCGGTCGCGCTCCCAGCGCTCGACCCGGTCGACGTTGTGCTTGCGGAGCCATTCCCGGTCGAGCCCGGTGGCCGCGCCGGCCGCTCGAATGAAGTCGGCGACGAACGGCACGTGGTCGGCGCTCAGCGCCGTGCTGGCGACCGGGATGGTGGCCAGGTCGGCCTCGAGCTTGGCCTGCTTGCGGCCGAGGAAACCGACGGTCTGCGCGAAGATCCGCGCGTCGCGGCGGTTGGTGATGACGACCTTGATCTCGCCTTTGTCGTACGAAACCTGCTTGGCGATGACGCCGAACTCCAGCAGGAGCTGCTGAACCTCGGCCGCGAGGCGCGCGCTGCGCGTCGAGTACGAGATCTGGATCGTGTTGCGCGGCAGGAGCGAGGACGACCCGTCGCCCTCGAACAGCGACTGCAGGAAGGCGCGCTTCACGGCGGGCGAGGATGCCCAGACAAACTGGGGAACCGCTTTGTCCGCGCTCCGAAGACCCACAAGATCTGCCAGTACGCTGCGCCGCAGCGCGGTCAGGTCCTGAACATCGAGCTCGTAGAGCGTGCTGCCCGACGCGATGGTCCGGCTCGTGATGTAACGCCGGCCGCCGACCGCCAGGTCGTATGCCGAGACGACGCGCTGGAAGTAGGCATGGTCGACGTTGTTGAAGCCGGCCCGGGTCTCGGACGCCCAGCCCTCGCTGACGAAGGCGCCGGCCAGGACGGCGGACTCGACCGCCTCCAGCGCGGGGTAGCCGATCTCCTCGGGGGTCACTCGCTGCATGACCACGCGGTCGCCAGCGGCGATCTCGCCGAGCAGTTTCCACAGCAGGGTCGGCACCCCGCCCACGTCGACGAGGCACAGCACGGGGTGGTTCGTCGTGCCGGTGAGCTCGTAGCCCTCGCGGGTGCGCAGGCGCAGCGTGGGGTGCTCACCGGAGTGGAACCACTTGCTGGCGTGCGCCAGGTCGCCGTTGCGGTCGATGACCTTAAGGCTGATGTCGTGGTCGGAGTTGGGCAGCGCGTCCGGCACGATGTCGCCGATGCGGACCGTGCCCTCGGCGGTGCGGACCAGCGTGTCGCCGGTGACGCAGTAGCGCATCGCCGCCGGGGGGTCGTTGCCCGGGGAGCCGAAGTTGCCGTTGCCGTCGACCAGCGGGTACCGCATGGACCAGTCCTGGGCCATGCGGACGAGCGCCATGTAGATCGACGAGTCGCCGTGGGGGTGGAACTGGCCCATCACGTCACCGACGACGCGGGAACACTTCACGTATCCGCGGTCGGGACGGTAGCCCGAGTCGTACATGGCATAAAGGATCTTGCGGTGTACGGGCTTGAGCCCGTCCCGTACGTCCGGCAGGGCCCGGCTCACGATCACGCTCATCGCGTAGTCGAGATACGAGCGCTGCATCTCCACCTCGAGCCCGACCGGCTCGATGCGGCCGTGGATCCCGAAATCGGTGCCCGATTCGGTCGGCTCGCCGCCAGGAGTTTCCGTCACGATTAACCCTACTTTGTCACTAATTCGGCAACGGCTGTGGATAAGTCAGTGGGCTGACTGTGGATAACGCTGTGGACGGTGTGGAAAACCGTGGCAGCCTCAGATGTCCAGGAAGCGCACGTCCTTCGCGTTGCGCTGGATGAACGTACGCCGGGCCTCAACGTCCTCGCCCATGAGGACGCTGAACAGCTCGTCGGCGGTGGCCGCGTCGTCCAGCGTCACCTGGCGCAGCGTGCGGGTGGCCGGGTTCATGGTGGTCTCCCACAGCTCCGGGTAGTTCATCTCGCCCAGACCCTTGAACCGCTGGATGTCGTCCGGCTTGGCGTTGGGCTTGCTCTGCTGGCGCAGGGCGATGAGCCCGTCGCGCTCGCGGTCGGAGTACGCGTACTGCGCGTCGTCGCCCTTCTTGTTCCACTTGATCTTGTAGAGCGGCGGGGCGGCCAGGTAGACGTGGCCCAGCTCGACCAGGGGGCGCATGAAGCGGAACAGCAGCGTCAGCAGCAGCGTCTGGATGTGCTGACCGTCCACATCGGCGTCGGCCATCAGGATGATCTTGTGGTAGCGCAGCTTCTCGAGGTCGAACTCCTCGTGGATGCCGGTGCCCAGCGCCGTGATCAGCGACTGCACCTCGTTGTTCTTGAGCACCCGGTCGATGCGGGCCTTCTCGACGTTAAGGATCTTGCCGCGGATCGGCAGGATGGCCTGGGTCTTCGGGTCCCGACCCTGCTTGGCCGAGCCACCGGCCGAGTCGCCCTCGACGATGAACAGCTCCGACACCCGCGGGTCGGTGGACTGGCATTCGGCCAGCTTGCCCGGCATCGAGCCCGACTCCAGCAGCGACTTGCGCCGGGCCAGCCGGCGGGCCTGTGCGGCCGCGATGCGCGCCCGGGCGGCCGCGTTGGCCTTGGTGATGATGGTCTTGGCCTCACCGGGATTGCGCTCGAACCAGTCGGCCAGCCACTCGTTGCAGACCTTCTGCACGAAGCCCTTCATGTCGGTGTTGCCGAGCTTGGTCTTCGTCTGACCCTCGAACTGCGGGTTGGTCAGCTTCACCGAGACGATCGCCGCCAGACCCTCGCGGATGTCCTCGCCGGTGAGCTTCTCGTCCGCCTTGAGGAACTTCTTCTCGCTGCCGTACTTGTTGACCACCGTGGTCAGCGCGGTGCGGAAACCCTCCTCGTGGGTCCCGCCCTCGTGCGTGTTGATGGTGTTCGCGAACGTGTAGACGCTCTCGCCGTACGACTCGTTCCACTGCATGGCGATCTCGACGGCCATCCCGTCGCCCTCGGCCCCGAACTCGATCACCGACTTGTGCATCGGCGACTTCGGCTGGTTCAGGTGGCGGACGAAGTCGGCGATGCCGCCCTTGTAGCAGAAGGTGACCTCGCGACGGTCCTCCGAGGTGGCCTCACCCGAAACCCGCTCGTCCCTGAGGGCGATCGTCAGGCCCCGGTTGAGGAACGCCATCTCCTGCAGCCGCCGGTAGATGGTCTCGAAGGTGACGGCGGTGGTCTCGAAGATCGCCGGGGCGGGCCAGAACGCCACGCTCGTCCCGGTCTCCTTGGTGGCCTCGCCCTTCTCCAACGGGCCCGGCCGCGCGTTGGTGTAGGTCTGGCGCCAGACGTTGCCGTCCTTGTGCACCACGACCTCGACCTTGGTGGACAGCGCGTTCACCACGGAGACGCCCACGCCGTGCAGACCGCCGGAGACCGCGTACGCCTTGCCGTCGAACTTGCCACCCGCGTGGAGCATGGTCAGCGCGACCTCGATGCCCGACTTCTTGAGTTTGGGGTGGATGTCGACCGGAATGCCACGGCCGTTGTCGGTGACCCGCACCCCGCCGTCGGCCAGCAGTGTGACCG
>JAEZGP010000028.1 GCA_023437285.1 Actinomycetes bacterium
GTGCAGGGCGACGAGCGTCCCGGCCCGCTGCGCGGCCGCCCGTACGGCACCGACCCGCTGTGAGCCCAGGTCCCCCCGCCGCGCGGCATACCGAGTCGCGTGGCGCGCGGGGAACCTGTTAGCCTTGTGCCCGGTCCAGGGGGCTGTAGCGCAGTCCGGTAGCGCACCTCGTTCGCATCGAGGGGGTCAGGGGTTCGAATCCCCTCAGCTCCACCCGAGTTTCCGCAGGTCAATGGGCATTTTTCATTGACCTGCGTTCCGTTTTCAGAGACGCCATGATCGCGGAAGTGCTCATAGGATCGAACGTTGTTGCTCCAAGGCGATTCGGCTCAGTGAGGATGGCCTTGATTCACTGGCCGCAGTAGGCGAGACATTTCACGGGGACCCGACGCGGCAACTCCCTTGTAGGCGAGTACTTCGACGAAGCTCACTAGTGCCTGATGAGCGGGGTGAGGTCGACCTCTACATCGTGTCCTGCGATCGTGACTACGACGCGTGGCCGGTCGCCGGCGGCTGCCAGGTAGCTGGCGAGGGTGGACAGCAGCATGTCAGGGCGGCTTTCGATGCGGCTGATTTCAGACTGTGCCACACCCATGGCCTTGGCGAGCTCGACCTGTGTGAGGTCCGCCGCTTTGCGTACGGCAGCGAGATTTTCTGCGTAGATGCGGTCAGCTTCGGCCATCTCGGCGCGGATGCTGTCGACGCGCTCGGCGGCGCCGCCCCGTGCACGTAGCTGGGCGATCCGGGCCTTCGCTGCATCCGTGCCGACGAAAGTGGTGGGCTCGGCGTGGGTGGGCTGTTTAGTCATCGTCGCCTCCATCGGTCAGTCTGAGGTACGCCGCGATCACCTGATCGGCGCGGCTGCCGACGCTGTTGTAGAAGACGTCACCCATCTGGGCCTTGTCGTTAGAGCCCAAGTCCGCCCAAAGCCAGGCAGGGTTTCAGCTAGCGTCAGGCATGCCGCCGTACTCGTCGAGTTGCTCAGCCGGCACGTCGGTAAGGAGCGAGACAGCGGACTTTGATGAACCGTCTAGTCGGCTTAGTGCAGCTCGAACGCCTTCGTTGATCTCACTGCGGTGTGCCTCGATGTACTCGCGTACGGCGGCGTCAACGACATCTTTCTTGGCCTTGCCTAGGAAGTGGGCAGCGTGAGAGATGAGCTGATCAGTATCAACGTCGACCTTGATGGGAGCGGACGTTGCAGCCATGGGTCCCCCTTCCGCCAATCTCTATCGATACCCTGGTACCAAAGTACCTCGCGACACCTGGCATCGAGTGACTCAACGATACCGAGTACGAGCAGGGTATGGCGACCTCGATCAACTTCGCAGAGTGCTCTACTCGATGGGTGGTCGTCGAACGTATGTTCCTCTAAGCTCGCGCCTTGACCAAAGAGATCGAGAAGGGCGCGGCGGTAGCTGGGACCGTTGACCCACGCGGACGAGGAGCGACGCTCGCGATCCGATGACCGCACCAATTCGAGAGGACGCTGGCCAGTGGCATTGTTGGACCTCAGCCCCGCTGAGCGGCACCGGCACATCGCGGGTACGTTCACCGACCGCGTCCGCGCGACCCGGTCCTGGGACGCCCCCGCGCCGGTGGCCGGCTGGACGGCCCGCGACGTGGTGGGTCACCTGGTCGGCTGGTTCCCGCCCTTCCTCGCCGCCGGTGCCGGCATCGAGCTGCCCAGCGGGCCGAGCGTGGCCGAGGACCCGGTCGCGGCCTGGCAGGTCCACTGTGACGGTGTGCAGGCGCTGCTCGACGATCCGGAGACCCCCCGCCGGGAGCTGGTCAACAAGCACCTGGGCAACGTGCCGTTGGACCAGGCCATCGACAGGTTCTACACGTCCGACGTGTTCATGCACACGTGGGACCTGGCCCGGGCGACCGGGCAGGACGACCGGCTCGACGCCGACTTCTGCGCCGCGCTGCTCGGCGGGATGGAGCCGATGGACGACCTGCTGCGCTCGTCCGGCCAGTATGGGCCGCGGGTCCCGACGCCCGACGACGCGGACGCGCAGACCCGCCTGCTCGGGTTCATCGGCCGCGACCCGTTCTGGAAGCAGGTTTAGTCCAGGTCCAGGACGGCGACGGTCTGGTTCTCGCTCTTCTCGCCGGTCGGCCGGAAGCCCAGCTTCAGGTAGAACGGTTCGGGTCCGCCGTCGCGCGGCTCCCACGTGACGTACACCTTCGTCTCGCCGCGACTGCGGATCTCGTCGCACACCGCGCGTACGGCGAAGGTTCCGTAGCCCTTGCCCTGGGCGTCGGCGGCGATGTTGAGCCGCCACAGTCCGGACCGGATGTCGCTGGTGTCGTTGTCCGGCCCCCACGGGATGTTCAGGAACGCCATCACGAAGCCCACCAGTTGGTCGCCGTCGTAGATCAGGCGCGGCCACGCGTACTGGGGGAAGACGTACGCCTCGGCGAGCGACTTGACGACCGGCGCGACGAGGTCCGCCTGGTCGGGGCGTACGGCCAGGGCGAGGGCCGCCTCATAGTTGTCCGGGGTGATCTCTTCCAGGCGCATGCGGCGGACCCTAGCGCCTCCGTGCTGCCCGGGCGATCCCATTACCAGGTCACGGGTAAGCGCGGTCAGCACAGTTGGTCGCGGCGGCGGCGCAGGTACGCGGTCTCGGCGGTGTTGCCCGCCAGTTCGATGGCCTTGTCGTAGGCGGCGCGCGAGTCCTGACCGCGACCCAGCCGGCGTAGCAGGTCGGCGCGGGTGGCGTGGAAGGCGTGATAGTCGACCAACGGGCCGGCGAGCCGGTCGACGAGCGCCAGGGCCACCTCCGGACCGTCGAGTTCGGCGACCGCGATGGCGCGGTTGAGGGCGATGACCGGCGAGGGATCGAGGCGCACGAGCTGGTCGTAGAGGGCGACGACCTGCGACCAGTCGGTGTCGCGTACGTCGCGGGCCGACGTGTGCACCGCGTTGATCGCCGCGAGGAGTTGGTAGCGACCCGGCGGCGCGCCACTGGCCAGGCGTTCGCGGACCAGCCGGTGGCCCTCCGCGATGAGTCCCGCGTCCCAGGCCCCACGGTCCTGCTCGGCGAGGCTGACCAGTTCGCCGTCCGCCGACAGCCGGGCGGTGCGGCGGGCCTCGGTGAGCAACATCAGCGCGAGCAGCCCGGCCACCTCACCATCGTCGGGCAGCAGGGTACGGACCAGGCGGGTGAGCCGGATCGCCTCGGCGGTCAGCTCCTGACGGACCGCGGCGGTGTCGGGCCCGGTCGCCAGGTAGCCCTCGTTGAAGACGAGGTACAGCACGGCGAGTACGCCGGAGACCCGTACCGGCAGCTCCGCCGCGGACGGCACCCGGTACGGGATGCCCGCCGCCTTGATCTTGGCTTTCGCGCGGGTGATCCGGCGCTCCATGGCGGCCTCCCGCACCAGGAACGCGCGGGCGATCTCCGGCACGGTCAGGCCGCCGACCAGGCGCAGCGTGAGCGCCACGCGGGTCTGCGGCGCGAGCGCCGGGTGGCAGCAGGTGAAGATCAGTTTGAGTCGCTCGTCGTCGATGGGGCCGGGCGGCCCGGGCAGGTCTTCGGCGTACAACAGGTGAGCCTCCCGCTGCTTGTCGCCGCGCTTGTTCTCGCGTCGGATGCGGTCGATGGCCTTGCGGTTGGCGGTGGTGGTCAGCCAGGCGCCGGGGTTGGGCGGTACGCCGTCGACGGGCCACCGCTCAACGGCGCTGGCGAACGCCTCGGCCGCCGCCTCCTCGGCGACGTCGAGGTCGCCGAAGCGCCGGGCCAGGGCGGCGACCAGCCGCGCCCACTCCTCGTGGTGCGCGCGGGTGATCGCCGCCCGGACGTCAGGCACGCTCACTCGCCGTGAAACGGCCGTACCTCGACCTTGCGGTTGCAGGCTCGTGACCCGTCGGCGGCGAGCTGGAGTGCCGCGTCCAGGTCGGCGGCCCGGATGATCCAGAAGCCGGCGAGGTACTCCTTCGACTCCAGGAAGGGTCCATCGGTGACGAGGCCGGCCCCGTCGCGGTTGTCGACGACGGTGGCCGTGGCGGGCGACGCGAGGCCGCCGGCGAAGACCCAGTGGCCCTCCGCCTGGAGCCGCTCGTTGAACACGTCGATCGCCGCCATCTCGGCCGCGTTGGCGGAGCCGGTGCGGAGCAGCTTCTCATCGGTCGTGTCGTCAACCACGGAGAACAGGTACTGCATCTCTCATCATCTCCTGCGCTGGGGGCGCCCATCGGCTTTGAGATCTTGGCATAGAAAACCGCCTATAGCCGGCCTTTCATGCCAAGATCCCAAAGGGCGCCGCTCACCTCTCCTACGAACGGGGACGGGCCGATCCGACAACGAGCGGCGAATGTTCACCGCCGTCGGGCGGTCGGCGGCGTATTCGGGGGTCTCTTATGCCCGGGCAGGGCAACGACGAGGAGTTCGTGCCGTCGAACCCGTGGCGAAGCAGGTGCGCATCGTCGCACTGCGTGTGCTCAACTGCAACGGCGTCGGGGCGATGTCGGGCGTGCTCGCGGCCCTCGACTGGGTGATGCGCGGGTTGCCTGCGCCGCAAGGCGACGCTCGGCAAGCTGGCCAACACCCGTGGCTCGCCCAACCAGCTGCTGCGTGTCGTCGCCGCCTGCTGACGGTGCCGGGCCTACCGGCCGAGGAACGTCCGCAGCGCGGCGATCACCTCGGCCGGGGCCTCCTCGGCCATGTGGTGCCCCGAGTCGATGGCGTGGCCGCGCAGGTCGGGTGCCCACGGCCACCAGACGGCGAGCGGGTCGCCGTGCAGGTCGGCCAGGTCGTCCCGAGACGACCAGAGCACCAGCGTGGGGCAGCTCACGGTCCGCCCGGCCGCCCGGACCTCGGCGTGGTTCTCGGCGCCCATGAGCGTCTTGTCCAGGTTGTACCAGGCGTCGGGGTCGGCCAGGATGGCCCGCTCCGGCTTGTCCGGCTGGCGGTAGAAGAACCAGTGCCAGTACGCGTCGGCAAAGCGCGCGTCGCAGCGGTCGAGGGCCTCGCTGATCGGGATGCCGTCCATGGCGACCAGGCCGGTGACCCGGTCGGGGTGGTCGAGGGCGAGACGCAGCGCCACGTAGCAGCCCCGGTCGTGCCCGGCGACGGCGAAACGTTCGTGGCCGAGGTGGCTCATGAGGGCGGCGAGGTCGTCGGCGACGGCGCGTTTGGACTGCTGGGCGTGGTCGGGCCGCGGCGGCGGGGCGCTCGACGCGCCGTACCCGCGCATGTCGGGCACGACCACCGACAGGCCGTCGGTGGCCAGCGCTGGGGCGACCCGGTGCCACGTCGCGCCCGTGCGGGGATGCCCGTGGACGAGCAGGAGGGCGGGCCCGTCGCCGCCGTGACGCACCCGCAACGTTACCTCGTCAAGATCTACATGTTCGTCGCTGAAGCCCTCAAACACGCCTGAGCATTACCCATCGATTGCTGGTAGCCCCGCAAAAGTTTGTGCACAACCAGTATCCCGGGCGTTTTTATGCCTGTTGAGCAGGGTGTAAAGACGAAGGGCAATATGATGATGCACACCAGTGGCCGTGTTGTACGGCTTGTTGTCACGGCGGCCCTGGTGCTGCCGTTCATCGTGGGCTCGAGCCCGGCGGCGGCGCTGCCGGACGCGGCGCAGCCGCGGACCGGGTCGGACAGCGGGAGTGGCATTGGCAGTGGTCGCGTGCCGCCCGCCCCGTTCCGAGCCACCTCGATCCCGCAGAGATACACCGTCATGTACGACGACGCGCTCGTGTCGCGTGGCCAGGTGCCGGGCCTGACCCGCGTGTTGTCCGCGCGGTACAACGTTGTTTCAGAGGGCACCTATCTGAACGCGATGCGCGGCTTCCAGTTCGAAGGGACCGCGCAGGAGGCGGCCGACCTCTCCGAGGACTATCGGGTGGCGATCGTCTCGCCGGACCAGTTGGTGTACGCCCTCGGATGGCAGTCGGCGCCTCTGCAGCAGACGAACCCGCCGTCGTGGGGTCTGGATCGGATCGACCAGGCCTCGCTGCCGCTCAACAAGCGTTACGTCTTCCCGGACGAGGGCGAGGGCGTGACCGCGTACGTCATCGACAGCGGTATCAGGGCGAGCCACCGCGAGTTCGGCGGGCGTGCGGTCGCCGGCAGGGATTTCACGGGTGACCGGGTCAACCGGGACTGTGCCGGGCATGGCACGCACGTGGCGGGCACGATCGGTGGCGCCACCGTGGGGGTGGCGAAGCGCGTGCGCCTGGTCGCCCTTCGCGTGCTCAACTGCAACGGGGTGGGTGCGATCTCGGGCATCCTGTCGGCGCTCGACTGGGTGGCGAAGAACGCCCGCCCGCCAGCCGTGGTGAACATGAGTCTGGGTCATATCGGGACGGATCCGGCGCTGGTGGCGTCGATCGAGAACCTCACCAAGCGCAACATCAACGTCGTGGTGGCGGCCGGTAACAATTCCGGCGACGCGTGCGGCGTCTCGCCGGCCGAGTCGCTGGATGCCCTGACGGTGAGCGCGACCACACAGCAGGACAGCCGGGACATCCAGTACGCCAACTTCGGGCCGTGCGTGAACATTTTCGCCCCTGGTACGCGTATCTACTCCGCGTGGCCCGACTCCAACACCTCATACCGGACGATGTCCGGCACCTCAATGGCGACACCGCACGTTGCCGGGGCGATAGCGCTCCTGCTCGCGGAGCAGCCGCGCCTGACGCCGCAGCAGGTGGCGGGTTGCATGCGTCAGAAAGCCACGCTGAACAAGGTGGCCAACGCCCGCAACTCGCCCAACCAATTGCTCCGCGTGATCAGCAAGTGCTGATCACGCCCGGTCCGGGCGGCCTGGGGCTGCCCGGGCCGGGGCGACAGCCGCGCGGGTGTCCGGATAGCCGGGGACCGGCGGAGCCGGTACATGCTCCGACCATTACCCGCCGGTTACTCTTGCGCCATGTGGCAGGCGGAAGTACGCGTTGATCTTGACGCGATCCGGCACAACGTAGCCCTCCTCGGAGCCGGTACGGGCGCCGACGTGATGGCCGTGGTGAAGGGCGACGGGTACGGCCACGGCGCCGTGCCGGCCGCGCTCGCCGCGCTCGACGGCGGCGCGACGTGGCTGGGCGTCTGCACCCTCGACGAGGCGCTGGAGCTGCGCGCGGCGGGCATCACCGTGCCCGTCCTGTCCTGGCTGCTCGCGCCGGGGCTGCCCCTCACCAGGGCCATCGCCGCCGACGTCGACCTCTCCGCCGCCACGACCGGCCTGCTCGACGAGATCGTCCGGGCCACGGCCGAAGCGGGCCGCGCGGCGCGCGTACACCTCAAGATTGACACCGGGTTGGCGCGGGGCGGGGCGAGCGCCGAGGACTGGCCCGCCCTGTGCGTCGCGGCGGCCAAGGCGGCCGCGGCCGGCGACATCGAGATCGTCGGCGTGTGGAGCCACTTCGTCTACGCCGACGTGCCCGACCACCCGACGATCGACCGGCAGCTCGCCGCGTTCCGCGCCGCCCTCGCCGTCGCCGAAAACCATGAGATCAACCCCGTGGTACGCCACATCGCGAACTCCGCGGCCACCCTCACCCGGCCCGACGCGCACTTCGACCTGGTCCGCCCCGGCATCGCCGTCTACGGGCTGTCGCCGGTGCCCGGCCGCGCCGACAACTTCGGGCTGCGTCGCGCGATGACGGTGCGGGCCCGGGTGCTGCAGGCCAAGCGGGTCGCGGCCGGCCAGGGCGTGTCGTACGGGCACATCTACACCACATCGGCGGACACCACGCTCGCGCTCGTCCCGCTCGGGTACGCCGACGGGGTGCCCCGCGCCGCCAGCAACCTCGCCCCCGTGCGGCTGGCCGGGGCCAACCGGGCCATCGCCGGCCGCGTCTGCATGGACCAGTTCGTCATCGACTGCGGCGACGACCCTGTCGCGGCCGGCGACGTGGCCGTCCTGTTCGGCAACGGCGACGACGGCGGTCCCACGGCCGACGACTGGGCCGAGGCCGTCGGCACCATCAACTACGAGATCGTGACGCGGATGGGCAGCGCGCGCGTTCCCCGCGTCTACGACGGCGAGCGGACCCCCACGTGACCACCGAGACGACCAACGGCGGGCGGCTCAACCGCCGCAAGGTCGGCGTCGTCTCGGCGGTCGTGGGTGTCGCCGCGGCCGGCGTCGCGGCCGGGGTCGCCGCCGAGCGGCTCCTGCTCGGCCGCAGCCGCCGGGTCGCCGGCACCGACCCGTACAAGGACGAGCCCTTCGGCGCCCTCGGCGCCGACCAGACGCGGACCGTCACCACGACCAACGGCCTCGACCTCCACGTGGAGATCGACGGCGACCCGGACGCGCCGCTGACCGTGGTGCTCGTGCACGGCTTCTGCCTCGACATGGGCACGTTCCACTTCCAGCGCAAGCTGCTGCGCACCATCCCGGGCGTGCGGATCGTCGCCTACGACCAGCCCGGCCACGGCCGGTCGGGCCGGCTGGCCTCCGGCGAGTACTCCATCCAGCAACTCGGCCGTGACCTGCGCACCGTCATCGACGAGACCACCCCGACCGGGCCGGTCGTCCTCGTCGGCCACTCCATGGGCGGCATGGTGATCATGGCACTGGCGGAGCAGTCGCCCGAACTGTTCGGCGTCGGCGAACGCGTCGCCGGGGTCGCGCTTGTGGCCACCTCCGCCGGCGAGATGAGTGGCGTCACCTTCGGGCTGCCGAAGGTCCTCGCCCGGTTCCGCACCCCGCTGCTCCCGTTGATCACCAACGCGGGCCGGTTGACCGCCGGCGTCTGGGACCGGGCCCGGCAGGCCAACACCGACCTCGCCTGGCTGCTCACCAGGCGGTACGGGTTCGGCTCCGCGAAGGTCAGCCCCGCCCTGGTGTCCTATGTGGAACGCATGAACGCGTCCACCCCGACCGATGTCGTCGCCCGGTACGTGCGCACGATCGACGCGCACAACAGGTTCCCCGCCCTCACCAGCTTCGAGGACTCCCCGACGCTCGTGATCGTCGGCGAGGAGGATCTGCTCACCCCCGTCGAACACGCCGAGGCGATCTGCCGCGTCCTGCCGTTGGCCCAGCTCGTGATCGTGCCCGACGCCGGGCACGTCGTCATGCTGGAACACCACGAGGCCGTCGACGCGGTCCTCGGCCCGTTCGTGCGTAACCTGATCCCGGGAGGTACGCCGTCGTGAAGGAAGAGCTGGAAACCGTCGAGGACACCCGGGCATTCGGGCGCAAACTGGCCGGCGTGCTCCGCGCCGGTGACCTCGTCGTGTTGAGCGGGCCGCTGGGTGCCGGCAAGACCGCGCTCGCCCAGGGCATCGGCGCCGGCCTCGGCGTGCTCGGCGCCGTCACCTCGCCCACCTTCGTCATCTCCCGCATCCACAAGCCCGGCCCGGGCGGGACGCTGCCGCTGGTCCACGTCGACGCGTACCGCATCGGTGGCGTCGCCGAGATCGACGACCTGGACCTCGACGCCAGCCTCGAAGACTCCGTCACCGTCGTCGAATGGGGCGCCGACAAGGTCGAACAGCTCGCCGACGCGCACCTTGAGGTGCGCATCGACCGCCGCGACGACGACTCGCGCCTCGTGGAGCTCGTCGCCCACGGCGGCGACTGGCCCGACCGCGTCGCCAGGCTGGCCCAGCACGCCCGATAAGGTGCAGGACGTGCTTGTTGTCGTGGTGGACACCTCAACCCCGGCGGTGACCGCCGCGCTGGCCGAGGTCTCCAGTGATGGCGTGACCGTGCTCGCCGAGCGGGCGACCGTCGACGGCCGGGCCCACGGCGAGATCCTCGCCCCCCAGCTGGCCGCGTGCCTGACCACCGCCGGCGTCACGATGTCGCAGGTCGGTGCCGTCGTCGCGGGCGTCGGACCCGGTCCCTTCACCGGCCTGCGGGTGGGCCTCGTCACGGCCGCGTCGATCGCGCAGTCGCTGGGCGTACCCGCCTATGGGGTCGTTTCCCTCGACGGACTCGGCGCCGCGGCACCCACGCCCGAACCCACGCTGGTCGCGACCGACGCGCGGCGCAAGGAGATCTACTGGGCGGTGTACCTCGACGGGGGGCGGCTCACCGACCCGGCCGTGGGCCGCCCCGCCGACGTCGTGGCCGGCCTGCCGGCCGAGGGCGGCCCGGTGCGCGCGCTCGGCGACGGCGCGATCAGGTACGCCGACGTGCTCGGCCTGCCCGTCGCCGACGAGCCGCGCTACCCGGTGGCGTCCGTACTGGCGACCCTCGCCGCCCCCTGGGTCCTGGCCGGTGCCCCGTCGGAGCCCCTGACCCCGCTCTACCTGCGCCGCCCCGACGCCGCCGAGCCGCACGCCCGCAAGCCGGTCCTCACGTGATCAGCGACTTCCGCTGGTGGCACATCGAACCGGTCCTGACGATCGAGGACGAGCTGTTCGGGGCGGAACGCTGGACGGCCCCCATGTTCTGGAACGAACTGGCGTCCGGCCACTACTACCGGGTGTTTTTGTCCGGTGACGAGGTTGTGGGCTACGCGGGCCTCGCCGCGTCCCCGCCCGACGAGGCATGGATCAACAACGTGGGGGTACGCCGCGACTTCCAGCGCCGCGGGGTCGGCCGGGCCCTCGTCGACGACCTGCACGCGCAGGCGGCCCGGGTCGGCGCCCGGCAGATCCTGCTCGAGGTCGCCGCCGACAACGAACCCGCCCAACGCCTCTACGCCAGCTACGGCTTCGAAGTGATCGGCCGCCGCCGCGGCTACTACCAGCCCAGCAACACCGACGCCCTGGTGATGTCCCATGACCTCTGACGAACCGCTCATCCTCGGGATCGAAACCTCCTGCGACGAGACCGGCATCGGCATCGTGCGCGGCAACGTCCTGCTCGCCGACGCCGTCGCCTCCAGCGTCGACGCGCACGCCCGCTACGGCGGGGTGGTCCCCGAGGTCGCCAGCCGCGCCCACCTCGAAGCCATGGTGCCCACCATGACCCGCGCGCTCGACACCGCCGGCGTCACCCTCGCCGACATCGACGCGATCGCCGTGACGGCCGGCCCGGGTCTCGCGGGTGCGCTGCTCGTCGGCGTCGCCGCCGCCAAGGGGTACGCCCTGGCGGCCGAAAAACCCATCTACGGCGTCAACCACCTCGCCGCGCACGTCGCCGTCGACACGCTGGCCGCCGAATCCGGCGGCCACGGGCTGCTCGCCGAACCCGCCATCGCGCTGCTCGTGTCCGGCGGCCACTCGTCGCTGCTCTACGTCGACGACGTCGCCGGGTCGTACGAGCCGCTCGGCGCCACCATCGACGACGCCGCCGGCGAGGCGTACGACAAGGTCGCCCGCCTGCTCGACATGCCGTTCCCCGGCGGCCCACCCATCGACCGCGCCGCCCAGGGCGGCTCCGCGACCATCGCCTTCCCGCGCGGCCTCACCGCCCCGAAGGACCTTGAGGTGCACCGGTTCGACTTCTCCTTCTCGGGCCTCAAGACCGCCGTCGCCCGCTGGGTCGAGGCCCGCGAACGCGCCGGCGAGCCCGTACCCGTCGCCGACGTGGCCGCCTCGTTCCAGGAGGCCGTCTGCGACGTCCTCACCCGCAAGGCCGTCGACGCGTGCCGTACGCGGGGAGTACGCACCCTGATCATCGG
>JAEZGP010000041.1 GCA_023437285.1 Actinomycetes bacterium
GCCGTCGGCGCGTACGAGCGGCGTGACGACCTCGAAGCCCACCTTGCCGTCGACCGTACGGCCGCGCGCGAGGATCTCGTTGGCCGTGTCGTAGCGGCCGGTGACCGTGACCCGCGTCCAGGACGGCAGCGGCGGCGACGCCAGCGCGACCGGGGTGGCCGCGGCGCCCGCGTCGATCGAATCGTTGATCGCGCTACGTTCCTCGTACCGGCTGAGCTGCCATTGGCCCAGGCCGACCATGACCACGGCGGCGAGCAGCATCGCCGCGGCGAGGCCCAGCCAGCGGGGGGTCAGCAGAAACCGGTACACGTTCTCGCACGCTACCCGCACGCCCGTCAGCGTCGGCGCGGGGTCCGTGGCATGACGTCCGGCTGCACGCGCGGGCGGTTCCAGCCGGGGCCAGCGCTGCCCCAGATGATGCGGCCGGTGGGCGGGGTGAAGTACTGCGTCGGCATGCCCGCCAGGCCGTCGCGCAGGGTGACCGCGACGGTCTGAATGGGTTTCCACGAGTTCCAGTCGCCCGCCTCGTGCTGCACGTAGTCCGGGTCGGCGATGAAGCTCGCCGCCGCCAGTCCCGGCGTCATGCCGACGAACCACGCCGCCCGGGTGTCGTCGGTCGTGCCGGTCTTGCCGGCGACGGGCCGCTTGACGATGCCGTACACCTGCGGGGCCGTCGACCAGCCGCCGCACGGTCCGGTGGCCGCCTTGTAGCCGGTGACGCAGCGGGCCGCGTCCACGGCGGCGCGGGCCACCTGCGCCGACACCTCCTGATGGCAGGTGGGCGTCGAGGCCTCGGTCACTTCCTTGCCGGACAGGTCCGTGATCGACCGTACGGGGATGGGTGCGCAGTACCGCCCGTCCGCCGCGATCGTGGCGTACGCGTTGGCCATCTCCAGCGGCGTGGTGTCCGCCACGCCGAGGGTGAACGAGCCCCAGCCGCTGGCCCGGGCGGGCGAGGCCTGCCAGCGGTCGACGTCGGTGCGCCAGCGCAGGCCCAGCCGCTCGGCCATGCGTACCGCCCGGTCGGCGCCGATGCGCTGCTCAAGCTGGACAAAGTACGTGTTGACGGACTTGCCGAAGCCCGACCACATGGTCTGCCGGCCGGTCATGCCGCCGCTGGCGTTCTGCGGGCACCAGCGGTCGCCGCACTTGCGGCGGTCGTTCCAGTCGGCCGGATAGATCGACTTGAGCTTCATGGGCGAGTAGAACGATGTGGTCAGCGGCAGGCCCTGGTCGAGCGCGGCGACCAGCGTGAACAGCTTGAAGGTGGAGCCGGCCTGGTAGCCGGGCATGTCGCCGCCGCCGAGCAGGGGGTTGACCGTGTTGGGGTAGTTGCTCGGCACGACGCCGCGCTTGCGGGGGTCGGAGTGCTGGCCGTTGTGCTTCTGGTTGAGGCTGTAGACCCGGTTCACGGCCGCCGCGACGATCCGCCCGCTGCCGGGTTGGATGCCCACGACCCCGTGCGCGAACGACGTGCCGATCTTCTGCTGGGAGCTGACCTCGCGGAACGCGACCTTCTGGATCTGCGGCATGAGCGAGCTGACGATGCGGTAGCCGCCGCGACGCAGCTTCTCCTCGCGCTCGCTGGGCGAGTTGCCGAAGGCCGGCTGCTGGCGCCACCACCGTTTGAACATGTCGCAGAAGAAGCCCCAGTTGTTGTACTTGCGGTTCACCCCGACGCAGTCGTTGGCCGGGGTGCTCAGGCGCAGGGCGAGGCCCTGGCGGGTGAACCGGGCGGCCTGCGCGGCCGGCACGTACCCGAGGTCCACCATCCGTGAGATCACGTAGTCGCGCCGCTCGCGGGCGGCCCGCCCGTCGCGCGCCGGATCGTACGCCGAGGGCGCCTTGACCAGGCCGGCGAGCATGGCCGCCTCGGGGACGGTGAGCTGGTGGGGCCGCTTGGAGAAGTAGACCTCGGCGGCCGCGTAGATCCCGTACGCCCGGTGGCCGAAGTAGGCGACGTTGAGGTACCCCTCCAGGATCTGCTGCTTGGTCATCCGTTTCTCGACCGCGACGGCGAGTTTGATCTCCTCCAGCTTGCGCCGGTGGGTCTGCTCGGTCGCCGCGATGATCTCGGTGGGGGATTCGGCCGAGTCGCGGCGGATGTTGCGCACGTACTGCATGGTCAGGGTGGAGGCGCCCTGGGCGACCTCGCCGGCGCGCTGGTTGGCGACGAACGCGCGGACCACGCCCTTGACGTCGACGCCGTTGTGCTCGTAGAAGCGGGAGTCCTCGCTCGCCACGATCGCGTTGACCATGTTCGGTGAGATCCGGTTGTACGGCGTGAACTTGCGGTACTCCTCGTAGAACTGCGTGATCAAGGTACGGCCGTCGGCCGCGTACAGGTACGAGGTCTGGGCGGGGGGCACCATGCGCACCTCGTCGGGCAGCGAGGCGACGAAGTCGGTGCCCGTCTTGGCGCCGATGGCGCCGACTGCGGCGAGCGGGAACGCGATGGCGGCCAGCGCGATTCCGGCGATGACGCCGACACGCACCAGCGGCGCCATTCGGGCTACGGTGGCTTGGATGGGGGTGCTCACCACCCCAAGGTAGGTTAATAGCCCGCATATGTGTTGAGTATGGACAAAGAGGCCCGCGTCAGTCTGCGCGGAGTTCGTGCGGGATGATCAGCCTGATGGACTTGTTGCGGGTGCACGGCGACAGCGAGCTGACGCCGGGCCTAACCGACCTGGCGGTGAACGTGCGGCACGGGCCCCGGCCGCCGTGGCTCGCCGGTCCCATCGCCGACGCCCTCGCCGACCTCGCCCGCTATCCCGACCCGCGCGCCGCGCGCGAGGCCCTGGCCCACCGCCACGCCCGACCGCCCGCCGAGGTGCTGCTCACCGCCGGGGCCGACCAGGCCTTCGTGGCGCTCGCCCAAGGGCTGCGGCCGCGCCACCCGGTGGTGATCCATCCGCAGTTCACCGAGCCCGAGGCCGCCCTGCGCGCCGCCGGGCACCCCGTCTACCGGATGATCCTCGACGAACGCGACGACTTCCGGCTCGATCCCGCGCTCGTCCCCGACGACGCCGACCTGGTCGTCCTCGGCAACCCCACCAACCCGACATCGGTGGCCCACCCGGCCGAGACCGTGGCGCGCCTCGCCCGGCCCGGCCGCGTCCTGGTCGTCGACGAGGCGTTCGCCGACACCCTCTACCGCCCCAGCGGCGGTCCCGAGCCGGAATCGCTGTCGCGCCGCCGCGACCTGCCCGGCCTCGTGGTAGTGCGCAGCCTGACCAAGACCTGGGCCCTGGCCGGCCTGCGCATCGGCTACCTGCTCGCCGACGCGGACCTGGTCGCCCAACTGGCCGACGCGCTGCCGCGCTGGCCCGTCTCGACGCCCGCCCTGGCGGCCGCCGTCGCGTGCGCCTCGCCCCGCGCGGTCGCCGAGGAGGCCGTCCTGGCCGGCGAACTCGCCGCCGACCGGGCCCATCTGGTCGCGGGGTTGCGCGCCGTGGCGGGGGTGCGGGTGGTCGGGTCGCCCGCCAGCTCGTTCGTCCTCATCAAGGTGGGCGGCGGCGCGGCCGTCCGCGAGGGCCTCAGATCCCGGGGGTACGCCGTACGGCGTGGTGACACGTTCCCCGGCCTGGGCCCGGACTGGTTGCGCGTCGCCGTGCGCGACCCCGACACCAGTGACGCCTTCGTCGCCGCGCTGCGCGAGACCCTCGCGGCCGAGGGCGGCGGCGCGGCCGCGGAACGCACAGCGGCCGCCGACCAGATGTGAGTAGTTCGCGGAGCAACGTCGTGGTTGCCTACACTGCCCCGGGATGTGGAGAACACGATGCAGCTGAGCAGCACTATCGCGGGCATCCGCCCGCTGGACGCGGACGCGATGGCCGCCGCGCGGGCCCGCCAGGCCACCCTGACCAAGCCGCCCGGCTCGCTGGGCGAGCTGGAGGACCTCGGCGTACGCCTGGCCGGGCTGGCCGGGCAGTGCCCGCCGCCGGTGCCCGCCCGCCCGGCCGTCGCCGTCTTCGCCGGTGACCACGGCGTCTACGCCCAGGGCGTCACCCCGTGGCCGCAGGAGGTCACGGTCCAGATGGTCGCGAACTTCCTCGCCGGCGGCGCGGTGATCAACGTGTTCGCCCGCCAGACCGGCGCCGAGGTCGTGGTCGTCGACGTGGGCGTCGCCGGCGACCTGACCCCCCACCCGGCGCTGCGCTCCCACAAGATCCGCCGGGGTACCCGCGACCTGGCCGTCGAGGCCGCCCTG
>JAEZGP010000060.1 GCA_023437285.1 Actinomycetes bacterium
GCGCGGGGACGCGCGAGGCCCCCGAGTCCTCCGTCGTGGGTACCGCCGACAGCGCGCCGGGGCGGCCCACGGGCACCGGCGTGCCGGTCGCACCCAGCCGCTCGACGAGCGTACTGACGAGGGTCGAGGCCGACCGGTCGAACGCGCGGACCGCGGTGACGCACTGCCGTACGCTCTCCGCGACGATGGGGGCCCACTGCCGGTTGGCGCCGCCCCGCCGTGGCGTCGACTCGGCAACGGCGACCCGCAGGGCCGTCACGGCCTCCGCGACCATGCTCGGGTCGGCGGCCTCCGAGGCCGTGATCTCGCCGACGACGGCGGCGTCCCGGTTGCGGCTCTGCGACGAGTTGCCCAACAGCCCGGGCTCGGGCAGCCGGCCCAGGACCGCCAGGGGGATCTGCTCGGCCGGGTCGGGGAACGCGCGCAGCGCCGCCGGGTACAGCTCGCGGAGCACCTCGCGCAACGCGATCGCGGCGTTGTGGCGACCGCCGATGACGGCGGTGTGCGCGGCCAGGATCGGCTTGAGTACGTCAAGGTCGTGGTTGGCGCGGTGCGCGCCGATGGAGACGGCGCCGGCCTGCAGCGCGCGGGCCAGGCCGACGGCGCGCCGCTCGGCGGCGGGGGACTCCATCTCCTCCGGGGAGGAGTCGTCGGCGAACCGGTCGGCGAAGTCCTCGACGGCCGACTCGTCGTCGGCGACGCACAGCCAACGGTTGGCGGCGCAGAGCAGTTGGGAGACGAGGTGGGTGGCGCGATCGGCGGCGACCGCTACCGGGGCGCCGCCGTGGGAACGTTCCGCGAGGAGGGCGGCGAGCTGCGCGTAGCCGACGGGGTCGTCGCTGATGTCACGGACCTCGAGCAACCGGCCCGCGTCATCGACGACGGCGGCGGTCAGCCACGACGCCACCTCCGCCGCGGCAAGTCCGCAGTACACCCGCACCAGCGCCACGGCATCGTCCTCCTCCCCAGCGAAATGTGCTAAAGACCGATGTTCCCTGGTGGTGGTCAGTCGCGCCAGTCCACAGCGCCAGAGATCTTGCCGATGATCGTCCGCCAGCCGAGCGCGGCCTGCTGCTCGCCGTGCTTGCGCAGTCGACGCCGGGCGAAGAACGCTTTGGCGCCGCCTTCGCTCGCCGTGCGCATCGCCTCGTCGAGGTCGTCGAGCGGGGACCCGGGGGCGAGGGCGTTGACGACCGGCTCGATGCGCAGCGCGTACGCGAGGTCGCGGGCGACCTCGCCGGCCTTGATGATGAGGGTGTGGTCCCAGACGTCGTGGCCGCCGCGCAGGTTCTCCACGACGAGGTCCAGCTCGTACCGGTCTTCGTCGGCCGGCTCCACATCGTCGACAGTGATCCGCTCGACGAGGTCCGACCAGGTGTCGAGCTGGGTCAGGTCGTGCTCGGCACCCGACTTGACGAAGTCGACCAGGCCCTCGGGGCTCTTGAAGAGGTAGACCTTGCCGCGGCGCCCCAGGAAGACGGGCACCTCCTCGGTCGCGTCCTCTTCCTCGGCGTCCTCCTCCGCGTCGTCGGCGTCCTCATCGGTTTCGTCGTCGGCGGAGGCCAGCTCGGCTTCCTCGTCGTCGTCGTCCTTGCGGCCGCCCGCGGCCAACGCCTGCTTGGTCAGCTCGTCCTCGTCGAACGGCGCCAGCTCTTCCTCGTCGTCGTCGGCGCGCGGCCGGCGACGGGACGCGTACACCTCGGCGGACGCGGCGTCGAAGTCGTCCCCGGCACCGGACTCGGCGTCCGCTTCGGAGACAGTGACCTCAGAACTGAGCCGGTATGCGCGAAGGGTGTAGCCCACACCGCTCGGCAGGGCGATCTCGACCGGGTCGATCTCGACGTCGCGCCACAGCGTTGCGGTCGAGGTCGGCTCGTCGGTCTCGTCGGCGTGGTCAGACCGGGCCACGGCGACCTCCGTCAGTCAGTGGATGCTCATTAGGCGGTCGGACACGAACGCGTGTCGTGTCGACGACTCTGCGCACACCCTAGTCGTACTCCGCCACACCGCGCAGGCCGCCCCGCCCGGATCGTCCGCCCCGCTAGACGCCCTTCGGGTGCCAGACCGTCTTGGGCTCCAGGAACCCCAGCATGCGGTCGAGAGCGGGCTCGGCGGTCCAGTCCTCGGCGGTCGGGCGGCGCACCCGCTTGAGGTTGGCGGCGGCGGCAACTTCCAGATCGCGGGCGAGCGCGTGGTCGTCGACGCCGGTGAGATCGATGGCGTTGACGTCCATGTGCCCGGCCAGCCACGGGCCCAGCTCGGCGGTCTGTCCGGTGAGCAGGTTGACCACGCCGCCGGGCAGGTCGGAGGTCGCCAGCACCTCGGTCAGCGTGACGGCCGGCAGGGGCCGCGTGGGGCTGGCGAGCACGACGCACGTGTTGCCGCCGACGATGACCGGCGCGACCACGCTGACGAGTCCCAGCAGGGACGAGCCGGTCGGCGCGACGATCCCGACCACGCCGGTCGGCTCGGGCACGGTCAGGTTGAAGAACGGCCCGGCCACCGGGTTGGCGTTGCCGTACACCTGGGCGATCTTGTCGGACCAGCCCGCGTACCAGACCCAGCGGTCGACGGCCGCGTCGACGATCGCCTCCGCCGCGCCCTTGCCGAGGCCCTCGCTGTCGCGCACCTCGGCGGTGAACTGGGCCCGCCGCCCTTCGAGCAGCTCCGCGATCCGGTAGAGGATCTGACCCCGGTTGTACGCGGTGGCGCCCGACCACGCCGCGACGGCGCCCCGGGCGGAGCGCACCGCGTCGCGGACGTCCTTGCGGGAGGCGAGCGCGGCGTTGGCGAGGAACTCACCGCCCGCCGACACGATCTCGTACGAGCGTCCCGACTCGCTGCGCGGGAACGCCCCGCCGATGAACAGTTTGTAGGTCTTGCGGACGGCCAGCCGGTCAGTGGGCAAGGTAGGCCTCCAGTCCCTGCCGGCCGCCCTCGCGGCCGTACCCGGATTCCTTGTACCCGCCGAACGGCGAGGTCGGGTCGAACTTGTTGAACGTGTTGGCCCACACGACCCCGGCGCGCAGCTGGTCGGCGATGCGCAGGATGCGCGAACCCTTCTCGGACCAGACGCCGGCCGACAGGCCGTACGGCGTGTTGTTGGCCTTTTCGACGGCCTCGGCGGGCGTGCGGAAGGTGAGCACCGACAACACCGGCCCGAAGATCTCCTCACGGGCGATGCGGTGCGCCTGGGTGACCCCGGTGAAGATGGTCGGCGCGAACCAGAAGCCGCGCTCGGGCAGCTCGCAGGGCGGCGACCAGCGCTGCGCGCCCTCCTCGTCGCCCGCGGCCGACAGCTCGCGGATGCGGTCCAGCTGGGCGGCGGAGTTGATGGCGCCGACGTCGGTGTTCTTGTCCAGCGGGTCGCCGACGCGCAGCCGCGCCATCCGGCGCTTGAGGGAGTCGAGCAGCTCCTCGGCCACGGACTCCTGCACGAGCAGCCGCGATCCGGCGCAGCAGACGTGCCCCTGGTTGAAGAAGATGCCGTTGACGATGCCCTCGACGGCCTGGTCGATGGGGGCGTCGTCGAAGACGATGTTGGCGGCCTTGCCGCCGAGTTCCAGCGTGACCCGCTTGCGGGTGCCGGCCACCGACGCCGCGATCTGCCGGCCCACCTCGGTCGACCCGGTGAACGCGACCTTGTCCACGTCGGGGTGCTCGACGAGCAGCCGGCCCGTGTCGCCGCCGCCGGTGACGATGTTGACCACGCCGGGCGGCAGGTCGGCCTGCTGGCAGATCTCGGCGAACGCGAGCGCGGTCAGCGGCGTCGTCTCGGCCGGCTTGAGCACGACCGTGTTGCCGCAGGCCAGCGCGGGGGCGATCTTCCAGGCGAGCATGAGCAGCGGGAAGTTCCACGGGATCACCTGGCCGGCGACGCCGATGGGCCGCGGCTGCGGCCCGAAGCCGGCGTGCGCGAGCTTGTCGGCCCAGCCCGCGTAGTAGAAGAAGTGCGCCGCCACGAGCGGCAGGTCGACGTCGCGGGACTCGCGGATCGGCTTGCCGTTGTCGAGCGTCTCCAGGACCGCCAGCTCGCGCGCGCGTTCCTGCACGATGCGCGCGATGCGGTAGAGGTACTTGGCGCGCTCGGCGCCGCGCATCGGCCCCCACACCTCGTCGTACGCGCGGCGCGCGGCGGCCACGGCCGCGTCCACCTCCGCCTGGCCCGCCTCGGTGACCTCGGCGAGGACCTCCTCGGTGGCGGGGTTGACGGTCTTGCGGCCGCCCGTACCCTCGGTGAACTGGCCGTCGATGAACAGCCCGTAGGACGACGCGATGTCGACGATCGCGCGGGACTCGGGTGCCGGGGCGTACTCGAACATTCAGTCCACCGTGAAGTAGTCGGGGCCCTCGTAACGTCCGGTGGCCAGCTTGGTGCGCTGCATGAGCAGGTCGTTGAGCAACGTGGACGCGCCGAAGCGGAACCAGTCGGGGTGCAGCCAGTCGTCGCCGGCGGTCTCGTTGACGAGTACCAGGTATTTGATCGCGTCCTTGGTGGTACGGATGCCGCCCGCCGGCTTCACCCCGACCTGCCGGCCGGTCAGGTCCCGGAAGTCGCGGACGGCCTCCAGCATCACCAGCGTCACGGGCGGGGTGGCCGCCGGCGAGACCTTGCCGGTCGAGGTCTTGATGAAGTCGCCGCCCGCCAGCATGGCCAGCCACGAAGCGCGGCGCACGTTGTCGTAGGTGGCCAGCTCGCCCGTCTCCAGGATGACCTTGAGGTGGGCGCCGCCGCAGGCCTCCTTGACCGCGACGATCTCCTCGAAGACCTCCAGGTACCGGCCGGACAGGAAGGCGCCCCGGTTGATCACCATGTCGATCTCGTCGGCGCCGGCCGCGAGGGCGGCCCGGGTGTCGTCGAGGCGGACGTCCAGCGGCGCCTGACCGGACGGGAAGGAGGTGGCCACGCTGGCCAGGTGCACCCCCGAGCCACGCAGCGCCTCGGCGGCGGTGGGTACGAGGGCCGGGTAGACGCACACGGCGGCCACGGCCGGGCAGGTCGGGTCGGCCGGGTCGGGGCGGCGCGCCTTGGCGCACAGGGCCCGCACCTTGCCGGGGGTGTCCGAGCCCTCCAGCGTGGTCAGGTCGACCATCCGGATGGCCAGGTCGATGGCCCACGCCTTGGCCGTGGTCTTGATCGACCGCGTGCCGAGCATCGCGGCGCGGGCCTCCACGCCGACCTGGTCGACGCCCGGCAGCCCGTGCAGGAAGGCCCGCAGGGCGGCGTCGGAACGGGCGACGTCGGCCAGCGCTGGGGCGGTCGCGGTCATAGGGCGAGTCTACGCCGGTCACCGCAGCTCGATCTTGGTCTAGCGACCGGGTACGCGACGCGCGATGCGGCGGGCCGGTAGGTTGCTTCACGTGGACGTACTCGTCGTGGATCATCCGCTGGCCCGCACGCGACTCACCGCGATGCGCGACGCGCGCACCGACTCGGCCGCCTTCCGCGCGGCGCTGCACGAGCTGACCACCATGCTCGTGTACGAGGCGACGCGCGACGCCGGCGTGGAGCAGTACCCGATCGAGACCCCGGTCGAGCCGACCGTGGGCTACCGGGTCGCCAACCCGCCGCTGCTGGTGCCGGTCCTGCGGGCCGGGCTGGGCATGTCGGACGCGGCGCTGGCGCTGCTACCGGAGTCGTCGATGGGCTTCGTGGGGTTGGCCCGCGACGAGGAGACGTTCGAGCCCCGGGCCTACCTGGAGTCCCTGCCGGCGGACCTGACCGGCCTGCCGGTGATCGTGCTGGACCCGATGCTGGCCACGGGCGGGTCGCTGGAGCATTGCGTGCGCCTGCTCGTCGACCGCGGCTGTACGGATGTGACGGTGATCTGCGTGCTGGCCGCCCCGGAAGGGCTGGCGCGGCTGCGCGAGTCGGGCCTGCCGATGCGCCTGGTGACGGCGTCGATCGATGCCCGGCTCAACGACCGGGCGTTCATCGTGCCGGGCCTCGGCGACGCCGGCGACCGCCAGTTCGGCGGCATGCCCCGCTTCTGACCTGCGCGAATGCGCTGACCCTCTAGCTAGTCACAGGTGCGTATACACAGCATGTATACCGGCACTGTATAGTGCTCGCCATGTCACTCGGACACACCTTCCTCGGCCTGCTGGAGACCAGCCCGCGCCACGGGTACGACCTCAAACGGGCCTACGACGACCTCTTCGGACGCAGCCGGCCGCTGGCCTTCGGGCAGGTCTACGCCACGCTGTCGCGCCTGCTGAAGAACGGCCTCGTCGAGGTCGACGCCGTGGAGCCCGGCGCCGGCCCCGAGCGCAAGCGGTACGCGATCACCGACGCCGGCGTCACTGACGTGCAGGCCTGGCTCGCCCAGCCGGAGGCGCCGGAGCCGTACCTGCAGAGCACCCTCTACACGAAGGTGGTCCTCGCGCTGCTGTCCGGCCGGCCCGCCGCCGACGTGCTCGACATCCAGCGCGCCGAGCACCTGCGGTTCATGCGCGAGCTGACCCGCCGCAAGACCGGCGGCGACCTCGCCGACCAGCTCATCTGCGATCACGGCCTGTTCCACCTGGAGGCCGACCTGCGCTGGCTCGAACTGACCGCCGCACGCCTCGACCAACTCGCGAAGGAGATCAAGCGATGACCGCCGTGATCGAGGCCATCGGCCTGCACAAGTCGTTCGGGCCCACCGCCGCCCTCGCCGACGCCAGCCTCGCGGTCGCACCCGCCGAGGTCGTCGCCATCATGGGACCGTCGGGCTCCGGCAAGTCGACCTTGCTGCACTGCCTGGCCGGCATCGTGCCGCCGGACTCCGGCCGGGTGGTCTACCAGGGCCGGGAACTCACCGCGCTGTCCGAGCGCGAGCGCAGCGCCCTGCGCCGCGCCGAGTTCGGCTTCGTGTTCCAGTTCGGACAGCTCGTCCCCGAGCTGACCTGCCTGGAGAACGTGACCCTGCCGCTGCGGCTGGACCGGGTGGGGGCCCGGGAGGCCCGCCGCCGGGCGGCGGAGTGGCTCGACCGGCTGGAGGTCGCCGACGTGGCCACCAAGCGTCCCGGTGAGGTCTCCGGCGGCCAGGGCCAGCGCGTCGCCGTGGCCCGCGCCCTCGTCACGGGAGCCCGGGTAGTCTTCGCCGACGAGCCGACCGGCGCCCTCGACTCGCTCAACGGCGAGCGCGTCATGCGGCTGCTCACCAGCGCCGCCCGGGAGACCGGCGCGGCCGTCATCCTCGTCACCCACGAGGCCCGCGTCGCCGCGTACGCCGACCGCGAGGTCATCGTCCGCGACGGACACACCCGCGACCTGAGCACGGTGGCGGCATGACCGAGCTGCTCATCGGGGCGCGGATGGCGCTCACGGGCGGCCGGGAGGGCTGGATCCGCACCATCCTCACCGCGCTGGGCGTCGGGATCGGGGTGGCGATGCTGCTGCTCGCGGCGTCCGTACCGGCCGCCCTGCAGGCCCGGGAGCACCGGGGCGACGCCCGCAACGACCTCTTCGGGTCGACCATCGAGCAGCCCGCCGCGAACACGCTGCTCCTCGCCGTCGCGGACACGGAGTTCCGGGGCACGGAGGTGCGCGGCCGGCTCGTCGAGGCGGAGGGCCCGGACGCGCCGGTCCTGCCCGGGCTCACGAAGCTGCCCGCGATCGGCGAGGTCGCCGTGTCCCCGGCCCTGCGCGACCTGCTCGCCACGCCCGACGGGCAGCGGCTGTTCGCACCCCGGCTCGGCGGCGCCACGGTCACCGCCACGATCGGCGACGAGGGCCTGCTGGGCCCCGGCGAGCTGGTGTTCATCCGGGGGGTTGATCTGGACCCGGCCGGGGCGAGCAGGCTCGACCAGATCGGCGACTTCAGCCCGGACGAGCCGCAGAGCCCGATCCTGACCTTTCTCGTGGTCGTCATCTTCGTCGTCCTCCTGCTGCCCATCGGCGTCTTCTTGGGCGCCGCGGTGCGGTTCGGGGGCGAGGGCCGCGACCGGCGCCTGGCCGCCGTGCGGCTGCTGGGCGCGGACCCCCCGATGCCGCGGCTGATCGCCGGGGGCGAGGCGGCGGTCGGCGCGCTGCTCGGCCTCGTCGTCGGCGCGGGGCTGTTCGCGCTGGGTCGCCAGCTCGTACCGCGGTTGACGTTGTGGGACATCAGCGTCTTCGCCGCCGACGTCCGGCCCGCCCCGGCGCTGGTCGCCGTCATCGCGGTGA
This sequence comes from Actinomycetes bacterium, assembly GCA_023437285.1. Classification (GTDB taxonomy): domain Bacteria; phylum Actinomycetota; class Actinomycetes; order Mycobacteriales; family Micromonosporaceae; genus Luedemannella. The sequence goes on from JAEZGP010000060.1 coordinate 8,150, forward strand.
CCGTCCCGGCCGTCGCGGTCCTGGTCAGCCTGCTGGCGTTGCGCGGCGTGCTCATCGAGCCGCTGGGCGTCACCCGCAAGGTCGGCGGCCCGCGCCGGCGCCTGTGGTGGCGACTGCTGCTGCCCGGCGCCGGGCTGGCCCTGCTGTGGCCGCTCGTCGGCGACGTCCGCGACGGCATGACCGACTTCATGATGTACCAGATCGCGGCGGGCGCCACGCTCATGCTGCTCGGCGCGGTCACGTTGCTGCCCTGGCTGGTCGACCTCATCGTGCGCCGGCTCAGCGGCGGCGCGGTCGCGTGGCAGCTGGCGGTGCGCCGGCTGCAGCTGGACAGCGCCACGTCCGCGCGCCTGGTCAACGGCATCGCGGTGGCGGTGGCCGGCGCGATCGGCCTGCAGATGCTCTTCGCCGCCGTGCAGCGCCATTCCACCGTCGTCACCGGCGAGGACACCTCACGCGCGCACGCCGTGGTGCTCCTCAGGGCGCCGGCCGGGGGCGCCGGCACGATCGAGGGCCAGCTGCGCGCGGTGCCGGGCGTCGCCACCGCCTCGACGACCATCATGCTGGTCCACGACCCCGCCATCCGCGTCGGTGATTGTGCTGCCCTGGCGGAGCTGGCCACGCTGGACCGCTGCGCGGATGGCGACACGTTCCTCGTCCAGGGCGGTGAGGGCGACGAAACGGCGCCGGTGGCGCCGGGAACCCGGCTCCGGATCGAGGAGAACCTCGCCTGGACGGTGCCGAAGTCCGCCCGTACGGTGCCCTCCCGCGTCAACCCGACCGGCGGCCGGTTCAGCGGCATCCTCGCCACCCGCGGCGCCTTCCCCGACCTGGCGCGCCTGACCAGCGGTTTCGTAACCACGTACCTCACGTTCGACCCGACCGAACCGGACGCCCCCGACTTCCTGCGCGCCGCGGTGGAAGGGCATTACCCGGACGCGCAGGTGTCGGAGCTCAGGGACACCCGGCAGGTTCAACGGTTCCAGAGCATCCAACGCGCGCTCTACGCGGGCGTGGTCGTGACCCTGCTGCTCATCGCGGGCAGCATGCTGGTCGGCATCGTGGAACAGTTGCGGGAGCGGCGCCGGCTGCTGGCCTTGCTGGTCGCGGTCGGCACGCCGCGCACGACGCTGGGCTGGTCGGTGCTCTGGCAGGCCGTCGTGCCCGTCGCCATCGGGCTGGTCCTGGCGACCGCGTTCGGGCTGAGCCTCGGCGCCGTGCTGCTGCGGATGACCGGCATCGACTTCTCCGTCGACTGGTCGGTGGTGGGGCTGACCACCTCGATGGCGGCGGGCGTGGTTCTGCTCGTCACGACGGCGAGCCTGCCCGTCCTGTGGCGGTTGACGCGGCCGGGGGGTCTGCGTACCGAGTGAGGCCTACAGGCCCAGCGCCGTCTCGACCTCGGTGCGCAGGGCCGCGAGCTGGGCGGCGGTGCGTTCGCGTGCCGCGGCGACATCGCCGTCCAGCACCGGCTCCACCACTTCGAGGTACGCCTTGAGCTTCGGCTCCGTGCCCGACGGACGCACGACGACGCGGGCGGACCCGGTGTGCACGATGGCGACGTCGGCGTCCGGCAGCAGGTCCTTCAGCGTGGTCACCGGCTCGTCAAGCAGCGTGTCCGGTGGCCGCGCGCGGAAGTGGGCCATCGCCCGGTCTATCTCGCGCAGGTCGTCGACCCGTACGGAGAGCTGGTCGGTGGCGTAGACGCCGTACTCCGTGGCGAGTTCGTCGAGACGGTCGGTGAGCGTACGCAGTTCGGCCTTGAGGCCGGCGGCCAGTTCGCACACGAGCAGGGCGGCCGTGATGCCGTCCTTGTCGCGCACGTGCTCGGGCGCCACGCAGTACCCGAGCGCCTCCTCGTACCCGTAGACGAGGTCCTCGCCGGCCCGGGTGACCCACTTGAACCCGGTGAGGGTCTCCGCGTACGGCAGGCCCCGGCGGGCACACAGCTCGCGCAGCAGGGACGAGGAGACGATCGTCGTGGCGTACCGGCCGCGCCGGCCGCGCCGCATCAGGTGGTCGGCGAGCAGCACGCCGACCTCGTCGCCGCGCAGCATGCGCCAGCCGTCGCCGTCGGGTACGGCCACGGCGCAGCGGTCGGCGTCGGGATCGTTGGCGATGGCCAGGTCGGCGCCGGCCCGCCGGGCGAGGGTGAGCACGAGGTCCATCGCCCCGGGCTCCTCCGGGTTCGGGAACGTCACGGTCGGGAAGTCGGGGTCGGGGTTGGCCTGTTGCGGCACGACCAGCGGCGCGGCGAAGCCGGCGCGGGCGAACGCGGCCGCCGTCAGGCTCGCGCCGACCCCGTGCAGGGCCGTGTACGCGACGGTGAGGCGTTCCCGCTCGGCCCGCTCCACGGTCAGCTCGTCGAGCACGTCCACCGCCCCGGCCAGGTACGCCTCGACGATGTCGTCGCCGAGCACCGTGCCGCCGGGGCCGAGCGGCACGGCGGACAGC
>JAEZGP010000132.1 GCA_023437285.1 Actinomycetes bacterium
CGAGTCCGGGTCGGCGCCGGTGAATTCGCCCAGGTGCGCACGCAGTGCCGCCACGGCCGCCGCCGGCAGGGTGACCACCCGGGCGCTGGCCGCCGACTTGGGAGGACCGAACTCCATCCGCTTGCGAAGCTGCGCCACCTTGCGCGGCACTCGCACCGTGGCCGCGTCGAGGTCGACGTCACAGCGCCGTAGCGCCGACAGCTCCCCCACCGCAGACCCGCTGAACGCGGCAACGAGGACCAAGGCGACGAACCGGGGCGGCATCAGCTCGGCCAGGCCGAACACCTGGTCGACGTTGGCCACCGGCCGGCGTCGGGACCGGGTGAAGCTCCGGCACGACCGGGGTCGGCTCCACCACGGGAGGAGCCGGGCTGACGGTCGGGGCCGGGCTCGGTTCCACAGACATCGGTGGCTGCGGAGCGGCGGAAACGGTCGCGGTACTTGGGTTTTCCGTGTTGGTGGTGCGGTGGCTGGTCGCGAGGATCGCGGCCGTAGCCATAATCATCAAGGCGGCCCGCAAGCGGGCCGCTGGCACGCTCGGCCCGGGGATCGGCGCCTTGCCGCTTCGCTCTCGGCGCCGACCCCGACCCGGCATGCCGAACCCTCAGCGGACACGACGAAGCCCCGGCCGCTGGAACGGAGCAATGGGCCGGGGTTAGCGCTCGTCGGGCTGTTGGGCAGCTCTTTCGGCAGGCCTCTAGGGACGCCACTCTTCGCGGTACTCAGGGTGGTCGGCGTACGACTGCGCAAGCACCCTTACCGCGTACGCGAGGCCCGCGAACCGCTCGTCAGGAGCATCCATCGCCTCGAAGTCCTGGGCCAGCTTTTCGACCATGTCGAGCATCGGCAAGTGGCTGTCCAGGAGAGCTTCGCCTCCGAAGCGGTATGACACCTCCGCGTAGGCGTGGTTGTCCTCCATGGTGCGGGCGCGAAGGAATCTCACCAGGTCATGCATCGGTCGATGATGCAGGTCAGCCCGGCCGATGAACAGGCCGGCGTCGCATGGCCCGATGCCTGGCCTGCCTCCGGCGGCCAGGGCGTCCCGCCCTGGACCCGGGCGCTCGGGGAGGCCCGGCCCGCGTGCGGCCTTCCCCTCACGCACCGAAGGCCACCAGACCGCGCCGGTCGGGGCAAGCCCTTCGCGACGGGAAGCCCATCCCCACACAGCAAGATCGAACGTGCCATACACGTGCCATACGGCGGTGCCCCACACGGACACAAGCGGGCACGAACGGGCAGCGACCTCCCCGGCCAGCCAGGCTATCCGGACGAACCACCCGGCTCGGCGGCGACTTCCAAACTGATGGTGCGGGTTCGATTCCCGTCGCCCGCTCCACACGTTCCACCGCCGGTCGCAGCCAGCGAACGGGTCCATGAGCGACTCATCCGTAACGTTCACCGTCGTTGCCACGCGTCAGGCATGACAGACAGACCCGGTGTTGGTGCTCAGTACCGCTCCACGAGGTGCTCGCGGCCCAGCGGCGGATCGTAGGGCTCGGGCCAGTAGTCGACGATGCGGCCGATGAGTCCGTTTTCGGCGACCTCCAGCCAGACGCACGCGTCCTGCCGCTGCGCACCCACCTGGACATCGAGCAGCAGGGCAGCGAACCGCCCCTCCGCAACCACCCGGTGCACCCGTAGGTGCCAGTCTCCGGGGTACTCGGAATTAAAGCGCAGGAACGCCTCCTTGCCGCGAATGCGCTCCCGGGTCTGCGGCAGCTCGTAGGTCATGTCGTCGGTGAGTAGCTCGGCCAATCCCGGCCAGTCGCGGCGCTCCAAACGCTCGACGTAGCCGTAGGCGAGCTGTCGAGCCGTGGCGGTGTCGTACACAGCGCGGACCCTAACGTCCGGCGCCGACATTCCCGCCGAAGCGGGCAGGACGGTTGGATACGTTAACGCAGGCTCCGACGCGCCGCTGCACGAGTTCCTGGAGCAGACCGGTGCGGCGCTGGTGTGCGGCTACACCCGTACGGTCGACTGGGTACAGTCGGCCGCCTTCGAGACCGTGCTGCTCGACGTGCTCGCCAATGGACAGAAGGCGAACGCCGCCGAGCTGTGCATGGGCTCCAAGACGTGGCTCAGCGTCGCCTCCTACCTCGGATTTCGCATCGTGTACGCGAACGGCAGAACGTGGCGTCCCGGTGCCGGCGCCACCATCCCGAGACAAGCGCAGCTCGCCGGCTAGAGCTAGAGCAGCAGGACGACCTTGCCGCGGCCGTGGCCGGACTCCACGTCGCGGTGGGCTTCGATGACGTCCTCGAACGGGTACGTGCGGACGGGCATGGTGACGGTCCCCTTCGCCGCGAGCGCCGCGACGGCCGCCAACCTGGCCGGTGAGCGGGGCGAGAAGACGGCCCGGCCGCCGACCGATTCGGCCGTGGCCGGGTCGACGATCGTGCCGATGCGGGACTTGTCGGCGACGAGTTGCGCCGACGCCAGGATCGCGTCGCGGCCGGCGGCGTCCAACGCGACCGTGACGCCCTGCGGCGCGACTTCGCGTACCCGGTCGACGAGCCCCGGTCCGTAGGCGACCGGGATGGCGCCGAGCGACCGCAGGTACTCGTGGTTGGCCGGACTCGCCGTACCGATCACCGTCGCGCCGGCCTCGCGGGCCAGTTGGACGGCCAGGGTTCCGACCGAGCCGGCCGCCGCGTGCACGAGCAGCGTGTCGCCGGCGTTCACGCCCAGATCCAGCAGCGCTCCGGAGGCGGTCTGGGCGGCGGCCACCAGCGCACCGGCCGTGACGAGGTCGAGGCCGTCGGGCTTGCGGACCGCGTCGGTCGCGGGGACGACGACGTGATCGGCGTACGCGGTCGCGGACGCCGAGCCGAGCACCTCGTCGCCGACGGCCAGGTCCGTGACGCCGGGCCCGACCTGGTCGACCACGCCGGCGTACTCGTTGCCGAGCGTCGCCGGGAACGTCAGCGGCATCCGCTCGGCCAGGTCGCCGCGGCGGGTCTTGATGTCGAACGGTTGCACGCCCGCCACCTTGACCCGCACCCGGACCTCGCCGGGGCCGGCGGCGGGCTCCGCCACGTCGACGATGGTGAGGACCTCCGGTCCCCCGTACTCATTGATCTTCACCGCACGACTCATGAGCACCATCATCCACTGTGCATCATCGGGGCGGCCGTACCGCCTAGAAGTTCGTCTTTATCCAGGTGATGGCGTCGGCGATCCAGACGGTGTGGGCCAGGAAGCCGATGCCGGCGGCGGTCAGGAACAGGCCGGTGAGCGCGTGGGCCAGCCGGGCGGAGCGGCGCGGGCGGTTGAAGGTGCCCTCCCACACGACGCGGCCGAAGAGCCGGCAGACGGCGAACAGGCCGATCGCGACCACGGTCACGATGCCGAGGTCGATGAGTGGGATGACCATCTCGCCGCGCACGGAGGCGGCCCAGACGCCCCAGCCGATGAACATCAGCAGGTAGCCGGTGAACGACCAGCCCCAGCCGAGGGACAGGCGGCGCGTGCCCGGGTTGGGCTGGCGGAAGCCGGGGATGTGCGGGTGCGCCGGGTGCTGGCGCGGGTCGTCGACCAGGGGGTACTCGTCGGTCGGCTGCCGCAGCGGGGTGGCCGGCACCCGGACGGCCGCCCGGGCGTAGATCGTGTCCGGGCGGGCCGGGGAGATCGGCTGCGTGGGAGCGGCGCCGCCCGGGGAGACGGGGTCCATGGGGTGGGTCTGCGCGTCCTGCACGACATCGAGAGTATCCGGTCAGTTCACCCCACGCCGGACGAAGCCGCTGCGTGTCCGAGCGATCGCGCAATGTAGTAATTGCGTGGCCCCGGACACGGTGCGGCGGTACAACCAGAGAATGCCGGACTTTGTGATCAGTACTGCCAAGCAGGACGACTGGGCGGCCGTGTGCCGGATGATCTCCCATTCATTCCTGGAGGAGCCCGACGAGGCCATCGAGGAGGCCGAGGGCCATACGTTCGAGCCCGAACGCACCCTGCTGGCCAGGCGCGACGACGAGTTGATCGGTTCGGCCGCCACGCTCACCCGGCGCCTGGCGGTGCCCGGCGGCACGGTCGCCTGCGGGCACGTCACGCAGGTCGGGGTCGCCGCGCACGCGCGTCGCCAGGGCGTCCTCACGGCGCTCAAGAAGACCCAACTCGCCGACATCCGCGCCGCGGGCGAGCCCGTGGCGATGCTGTGGGCCAGCGAGGCCCGCATCTACCAGCGTTTCGGGTACGGGCTGGCCGCCCGGCGCATGTCCGTCGACGTGGACGCCCGCGAGGTGGCGCTCACCGTGCCCGCCGACCCGTCCGTGCGGGTACGCCCGGCGGTGCCCGTGGAGGTGCGCGACGAGCTGGCCCGGATCTACGACGCCGCCTGGCCCGACCGGCCCGGCTGGTCGCAGCGGCACGAGAGCACCTGGTCCTACCGGCTGGCCGACCCGGCATCGCGCCGGGAAGGGTCCAGCCCGCAGCGTGCTGTCCTGGCCGAATCGGACGGCATGGCCATCGGGTACGCCCTGTACCGGACGAAGAATGGGTGGGACGCCGACGGCCCCAACGGCACGGTCGACATCATCGAGGTGGTCGCCCCGACTCCCAGCGCGTACGTCGCCCTGTGGAAATTCCTCATCGGGTACGACCTGACGCGTACCACGTCGTGGTGGTTGGGGGCCGTCGACGAGCCGCTGTTGCGACTGGTCAACGAGCCACGCCGGCTGCGTGCCCGGGTCGGTGACTCGGTGTGGGTACGCCTCGTCGACGTGCCGGCCGCGCTCGCGGCCCGCCGGTACGCCGCGCCGGTCGACGTCGTGCTGGACGTGTCCGACGAGCTGATGCCGGACAACGCGGGCCGGTGGCGGCTGGCCGGCGGGCCGGACGGCGCGACGTGCGAACCCACCACGGACCCGGCGGACCTGTCGCTGGACGTCAAGGCGCTGGGCTCGGCGTACCTGGGTGACGGCAGCCTCGGGCCGCTGGCCCAGGCGGGCCTGGTGGTCGAGGAACGGCCGGGGGCCGTGGCGCACGCGAGCGCCGGGTTCGGTTGGTACCGGGCCCCACACAGCATCGAGGTGTTCTAGCCTCGGGGGATGGATTCGGGTCGCGAGGTTCCGGACAACGCAGGCTCGGCGCCGACCCAACGGCGTCGCCGCCGGGTGCGCCACGTCCCTGACGAGCCCGCGCCGGTGCCGGCCCCGCCGCCGCCTGCCCAACGCACGCCACCGACGCCGCGC
>JAEZGP010000164.1 GCA_023437285.1 Actinomycetes bacterium
CGGCCTGGCGCGCGCGGAGGCGTTCGGCCGCCTGATCGCGCTCCTGGAAACACACGAGCGCGGCGAGCAGCAGGTGGTGCACCCGACGACCCGGGAGAGTCCCGGCGGCGTGGAGATCGCCGAGGAACGGGCCGTCGAGGAGCGGGAGATCGACCGGGAGCTCGGCGAACTGAACACGCTGGGTGCCGACGACCCCGACTTCCCGGTCCGCTTCGCCGTCTTCCGCGAGTCGGTCATCGACCACACGCGGCGCGAGGAGGACGAGGAATTCCCCATGCTGCGCGCCACCCTGCCGACCGAGCAACTGCTCGGCATGGCCGACGAACTGCGCCAGATCCAGGCCCGCATCTGAGCACTGTGGCCGGCGACCCAGCGGATTTCGCGTCCCGCCCAGGTGAATCGGCGTATGAAACCGGCCGCGCCGGGTATCAGGCAGCCATGACGTTGGGGGACATCAAGCACGCGTACGCCGGCACGGCCCGCCGCCCGCTCGGCGGCTACCTGACCATCATGGCCACCTACGCCGCCGCCGTCGGCACGGCGGCGGCGGTCGCCCGGCTGACCGGCCGGCGCCTGCCCGATCGGGTCTCGGTCGGCGACGTGGCGCTGCTGTCGGCGGCGACGTTCCGCATCTCGCGGCTGATCACCAAAGACAAGATCACCAGCCCGCTCCGCGCGCCGTTCACCGAGTTCCAGGAGGCGGCCGGCGAGGGCGAGGTGAACGAGCAGCCGCGCGGCGACGGCGCCCAGCGCGCCGCCGGCGAACTGTTCGCCTGCCCGTTCTGCGCCTCCGTGTGGACGGTCACCAGCCTCACCGCCGGCCTCGTGTTCGCGCCCCGGCTGACCCGCTGGGTCGCGGCGGCGGCCTCCGCCGCCGCCGCGTCCGACTTCCTCCAACTGGCCTACGCCCGCGCGCGCCACGCCGCGAACCACCCCGCCGGCAGCTAGGGCTTAAGCAGCACCTTTACCACGCCGTCGCGCTTTTCCTGGAAGCTTTCGTACGCCTTCGGCGCATGCTCCAGCGGTACCCGGTGGGTGGCGAAGTCGTCCACGCCCAGCGGGTCGTCGTCGGTGAGCAGCGGCAGGATCTCGTCGACCCACCGGCGCACGTTCGCCTGGCCCATGCGCACCTGGACCTGCTTGTCGAACAGGGTCATCATCGGCATCGGGTCGGCCATGCCGCCGTAGACGCCGATGATCGAGATCGTGCCGCCCCGGCGGACCAGGTCGATCGCGGTGTGCAGGGCGGCCAGCCGGTCCACGCCCGCGCGCTCCATCATCCAACGGGACACCGCGTCGGGCATGACTCCCGTCATCGTCTGGGCGAACTTGGCGGTGGGCGACCCGTGCGCCTCCATGCCGACCGCGTCGATCACCGCGTCGGGGCCGCGGCCGCCGGTGCGGTCGCGGACCGCGTCGACCAGGTCGTCGCCGACCGCGTTCAGGTCGATCGTGTCGATGCCCCGGGCCTTGGCCCGCGCGAGGCGCTCGGGCACCAGGTCCACGCCGATCACCGTGCCGGCGCCCTGGTGCTGCGCCACCCGGGCCGACATGTCGCCGATCGGGCCGAGGCCCAGCACGACGACGCTGCCGCCGGGCGGGATGTCGGCGTACCGGACCGCCTGCCAGGCCGTCGGCAGGACGTCCGACAGGTACACGTACCGGTCGTCGGGCGGCCCCTCGGGCACCACGATCGGGCCGTACTGGGCCTGCGGGACCCGCAGGTATTCGGCCTGGCCGCCGGGCACCTGCCCGTACAGCTTGGTGTAGCCGAACAGCGCGGCGCCGTAGCCCTCCTCGCGGACCTGGGTGGTCTCGCACTGGCTCTGCAGGCCCTGCCCGCACATCCAGCACGTACCGCAGGAGATGTTGAACGGCACGACGACCCGGTCACCGACCTTCAGGCCGGTCGCCTCCGGACCCACCTCCACCACCGTGCCCATCGGCTCGTGGCCCAGGATGTCGCCCTTGTCCAGGAAGGGCGCCATCACCTCGTACAGGTGCAGGTCGGAGCCGCAGATGCCGCTCGACGTGACCTTGATGATGGCGTCGTTGGGCTGCTCGATTTTCGGATCGTCGACCGTGTCGACTCGGACGTCACGCTTGCCGTGCCAGACCAGGGCTTTCATGTCGCTCCCCTCGTTTTTCCGCGATGTCCGCGAGACGCCGCAAGGCCTCGCGGTTGCGACCGTGCAACAACAAATCGTTGATCTTGGTACGTACCCAGAGCAGCGGCCCGCCACTGGTGTCCTCGCGCAGCGTGACCCGGGTCTTGCCGGCGCCGTCCGGGGTGAGCGTGATCGCCACCGTCATCTCGCCCAGCGGCCGCAGCTTGGGCCGGAGCACCAGCCGGCGCGGCGGCTCGCACCGCAGCACCACCGTCTCGTCGTGCAGGGACATCGGCCACGGCCCCGCCTTGTGATGGATGCGCGAGCCCACCGCCGGGAAGTCCGGGTCCACGTCGCGGATGTGCGTCGTGCCCACCACCCAGTCGGAATACGTCCAGCCGTCCGAGAGGATCGCGAAGACCTTCTCGGGCGGGGCCGAGACGACCCGTTCGGTCACTGCCATATCGACTTCCCCCTACTGTGCTCGGCGATAAATGGCCCGGTGAGCGGCGTCCACCGCCGTCCGGTACACCTGCCCGACCACCGCGCGGTCGCGGGCCAGCGCGGCCCGGGCGGCGTTCGCCCCCGGCGCGCCGTGCACGCCGCCACCCGGATGGGCGGAGGCGCTGGCGAGGTAAAGCCGGTCCACGGGGGTGTCGGCCCGGCCGAGGCCGGGCGTGGGCCGCAGGAACAACTGCTGGTACGGGGCGGACGTACCGCCGCCCAGCGCGCCGCCGACGAGGCTCGGGTTCTTCGCCTCCAGGTCGGCGGGGCCGGCGACGTGCCGGGCGAGCACCAACTGCCCGAAGCCGGGTGCCGCCTGCTCCATCACGGCCTCGACCCGCGCCACGTGCTCGGCGATCTGCTCGGCCGCCCACACCTCGCGGCGCGGCAGGTGCGTGTACGCCCATAGCGACTCCGTACCGGGCGGCGACCGGGTCGGGTCGGCGGTCGTCATCTGCCCCGCGATGACGAACGGCTCGGTCGGCACGTCGCCGCAGGCCAGCGCCGTGGCGTACCGGGACAGCCCGTTGAGGTCGACCCCCAGGTGCACCGTACCCGCGCCGGCCATGGCGGGGTTCTTCCACGGCACCGGACCCGACAACGCCCAGTCGATCTTCACGGTGGCGCCGTCCCACCGGAACCGGGCGACGTCCTCCATGAGCCGCGCCGGCAGCGCGCGCCGGTCGACCAGCTCGTGAAACAGCGCGGGGGCGGGCACGTCGGCGAGGACCGCCCGCCGGGCCCGGAACCGCCGGCCATCCGCCGTCGCCACACCACGGGCCCGCCCACCCGCCACGGC
>JAEZGP010000248.1 GCA_023437285.1 Actinomycetes bacterium
CGGAGATGTGTATACGAGCCCGGGCCGGGCCGGGGGGTTCAGGGCCGAGCGCGAACGCCGTGCCGGCGAAGGCGGGCCCTAGCGCGAATGCTGTGCCGGAACCGGCGCTGGCCCGCAAGCCCGCCGAGTCGGGCGGGCAGGCCGCGGAGGAGCGGCCGCCGCCGCCCCGTTGGCTGGTCGGCGCGGTCCGCATCGTCGGCACCGTCGTGGCGGTCTACGCGTCGGTGCTGATGGCGATCTTCGGGGCGTTTCTGACCCCGTTCCGCATCGGCGGCGTGCTGGTGCCCGTCGCGCTGCTGATCGCGATCGTGGCGCCGGTAGCGATCATGATGTTCGCCCGGTACGTGGCGGGCGGTGCGTTGCCGGTGATCCTCGCCGGCATCGCCTGGGTGGTGGCCACCTTCCCGTTCGCCAACCGCAGCAGTGAGGGCGACATCGTGCTGTCCCAGCAGTGGGTGGCCGTGCTGTACCTGTTCCTAGGCCCGATCGTGGTCGCCGTGGTGTGCTACCGGATGCTGGTCCCCGCCCGCCGCACCTTCTGACCCCCGCCGGCCTGGGCCGCGCACGGCCTGGGCAGCGCACGGCTCTGAGCCCTGCCGGCCTGGGCGGTGCGCGGCCTGGGCGCCGTCGGTTGCGCCGCCAGGCCGAAGATCGCGGCGCCCGGTGCGATCGCGCGGTCACGGTCCCCATGACCGCCATGCCCGGTACGAACGTGAAGCGTTGTGCGCCAAGATCGCGATTCGCGGTACCGGGACGTGGCTCAGCCACGCATCTGTACCGAAGGCCGCGATCAACGAGCGCGCACGCCTCGGAAGACTAGATCAACGAGGTCACAGGTGACAGAGATCGCGGCGCTGAGCCCGAAGATCGCGGCGCCCGGTGCGATCGCGCGGTCACGGTTCCCATGAGCGCCAGCACCGGTACGAACGTGAAGCGTTGTGCGCCAAGATCGCGATTCGCGGTACCGGGACGTGGCTCAGCCACGCATCTGTACCGAAGGTCGCGATCAACGAGCGCGCACGCCTGCTCCGGATGCTGGTCCCCATCTTCTGGGCACTGCCGGCGCTGAGTCGCGCACGGTCTCGGCATCGTGGGTCGAGCCGACGGGCGCCCGAGATCGCGCCGACAGGCGCCGAAGATCGCGGTCTCCGGTGCGATTGCGCGGTCACGGTTCCCATGAGCGCCATGCCCGGTACGAACGTGAAGCGTTGTGCACCAAGACCGCGATCCGCGGTACCAGGACGTAGCCCAGCCACGCATCTGTACCGAAGGTCGCGATCAACGAGCGCGCACGCCCGCCCAGCGACGCGATCTTGAGGGTACTTTGGTGGGGTTTGTTGAAGTTTGGGGCCGTTGGGTATTAGGCACGTCGCACCTCGGTTGGTTGACTAGGGATACGGGGAAAAGCCGCATACCCTCGTAGCAGTTCATGACCCCGGCAGATTGGTGCAAGTCCGTCGTGACCGAGCCGACGTCCCATCACCGGTTCCCCGCAGGCGCCGACGAGACCACCGCGATCCTGCCCACCGTCGACGATCAACCGACCGTCACCATGCCCGCCGCCGGCGATCAACCGACCGTCACCATGCCCGCAGTCGACGAGCCGACGCGGGCGATGCCCGTTGACGAGCCGATGCGGGCGATGCCCGTCAACGAGCCGACGCGGGCGATGCCCGTCTTCGAGCCGATGCGGGCGATGCCCGTTGACGAGCCGACGCGGGCGATGCCCGCAGTTGACGAGCCGATGCGGGCGATGCCCGTCAACGAGCTGACTCGGGCGATGCCCGTCGTCGCGCCGCATGGCCGGCGTGCGCGGCGCCGCGTCCTCGGCCTGCCCCCCATCGTCTTCGTCGGCCTGGCGGCCCTGACCGGGTTGATCATGGTGGTGGGTGGGCTGACGGCCCTCGACGTCAAGGACGAGGTGCCGCTGAACACGCGGGTGCTCGGCGTCGACATCGGCGGGCGTAGCACCGAGGACGCCGCCATGGCGCTGGTCGCCGGGCTGGGCGACCGGGTGCAGAGCCCGGTGACGGTACGCGTCGGGGACCGCACCACCACCGTCGACCCGCAGACGGTGGGCCTCGCGCTCGACGCCGAGGCGACCGCCGCGGCGGCGGCGAAGGCCACGCCGAACCCGATCAAGCTGCTTACCGGCCGTGACGTGACGCCGATCGTCAGCGTGGACGCCACCAGGCTGGCGCAGGCGGTCGCCGGTACGGTCAAGCAGGCCGGCCACGCGATGACCATGCCGAAGATCACGTTCTCCGGGCTGACGCCCAAGGCGACGTACCCGGTCCCCGGACAGGGTCTCGACCAGGACGGCGCCGCCGCTGCCCTGGTCTCGGGCTGGCTGCGGCAGGCGGAGATCGATCTGCCGCTGACCGACGTACACCCGAAGACCACGGCCGACGAGGTGGACGACCTGATCGCGGAGTTCGCGCGTCCGGCCGTCGCCGCGCCGGTCCAGGTGACCACGGACCACGGTTCGTTCACCGTGAGCCGTCAGGCGATCGCGAAGAGCCTGGTGCTGGAGTCGGACAAGACCGGCCGGATCACGCCGACGGTGTCGGAGCCGAAGCTGCGCGCGGCGCTGGGGGACGAGTTGGCCAAGGTCGAGGTCGAGCCGCAGGACGCCGCCGTACGCTTCACCAACGGTACGGTCAAGATCATGGCGAGCCAGGGCGGCCGGCTGGTCGACACGAAGCGACTCGCCACGGACCTGCTGACGGTGCTCGACAAGAGCAGCGGCCGCACCGTGCGGGCCGCCGTCCAGGAGGTGCCCGCCAAGACGACGACGTCCGAACTCACCACGCTGGGCGTCAAGGAGAAGGTCTCGACCTTCACGACCTACTTCTCCGGCGGCGAGCGGCGCAACCACAACATCATCCAGGTGGCCAAAGCCGTCGACGGCGCGGTGCTCGAGCCGGGCGAGACGTTCTCGCTCAACGGGTACACGGGCGAGCGCTCGTACGCCCAGGGTTACGTCGACGCCCCCGTGATCCTCGACGGCAAGCTGGTCCAGGCGGTCGGCGGCGGCATCTCCCAGTTCACCACGACGCTGTTCAACGCCGCGTACTACGCGGGGCTCGAGGACGTGTTCCACCGGCCGCACAGCTACTACATCTCGCGGTACCCGTCGGTGATCGAGGCCACGATCTACTACCCGACGCTGGACATGAAGTTCCGCAACAACACCCCGTACGGCGTCCTCATCGACACCGCGACGACGGGCAACTCGGTGACCGTCACCATGTGGAGTACCAAGATCTACGACAGCGTCACGACGGAGTGGGGCCCACGCCGGGACGTGACGCAGCCGAAGACCGTACGGCTCAAGGGCGCCGGGTGCCTGCCGGCGGCCGGCGGCATCGGCTTCGCGCAGGATGCCTGGCGGGTCATCAAGCAGGGTGGCGCGGTGGTGTCCCGGGAGAAGTTCTCCTGGAAGTACGACGCCGAGCCGCACTTCATCTGCGACAAGTCCGGCAGGTGAGCACCGGGAGAACCGGGCGGGGCATCGACGCCACGGTGGGTGCGCGACTACCATCGCGGGCCATGAGAAAGCGTTGGGTGCCCATCGGCGTGCTCACTGGCGCGCTGTTCGTGATCAACGCCGCCGCTCGGCTCGTGTCCCGCCTGGCCGACATCGCCGACGCCGACGCGCAGACCAAGCTCGGCCTCATCGCGATGGCCGCGAGCGCCGTCGTCATGATCGGGGCGGCGGCGTGGTGGAGCGTGCGACACCCCGTCGGCCGCGTGGTGGCCGACCTGGGGCTCGCCGGCATCGTGGGAGCGCTGCTCACGTCGCTCGTCGGCCCGCTGATCAGCGGTTCCGGGCCGTTCGCCGGTGGCCCGGGCTTCTTCGTCGCGCAGGTGCTGCTCTTCCTCTGCATCACCGGGGTGGGCGGGCTGCTCGGCTACCTCAGCGTCGTCGCCCTCGGCCGGGACTGGCGCGGCCGCGGCCTCAAGCAGTACGCGCAGGGCTACTCCTCGCGTCCCCGCCGCGTCGTCAAGGGCTGACCGGCGCCGTCAGCGTCACGTACGGGTGGTGCGTGGTGAAGCCCAGCCGCGCGTAGAGGCGCAGGGCCGCCGCGTTCTCCTCGAGTACCTGCAACGCGGCGCGGCGCGCGCCCTCGGCCACGGCCCACTCGGCGAGCGACCGGGCCACGTGCTGGGCCAGCCCGCGGCGGCGGTGGGCCTCGCTGACCTCGACGAGGGAGAAAACGAGCCACTGCCCGTCGGCAGACAGGGCGCCGCGGGCGAGCGCGGCCAGCGCCGACCCGTCGTACACCTCCGCGAAGCGGACCCGGGGCGCCCCGGTGAGCAACCGGTACGCGGCGCCCGGCAGGCTGCCCTT
>JAEZGP010000296.1 GCA_023437285.1 Actinomycetes bacterium
GCCCACGGCCGCGTCGGCCACGTCCACCACGGGCCGATCGAGCGGCCCGCCGGCGCCCCGGACACCCCGCACGAGCGAGCCGGTCGCGGCGAACGTGCGCCGGCCCGAGGTGACCAGCGTGCGCCTCGCGGGCGGCGGCGAGTGGGCCGCGACGTTCCGCAACCCGCCGATGAGCACGACGGGCGGGGTCCAGGTCATGGTCACCGGCCAGTTCCTCACCCGGGCCACCGAGGTGCGCCTCGGCGGTCGGGCGGCGCTGGCCTTCCAGGTCATCTCCGACACGCGGCTCGGGGCGGTGCTGCCGCCGGACGTCACCGGCGGGCTCCTCACGGTCCGTACGGCCGGCGGGCTCAGCGCGGCCACCGGCAACGCGCAACTGCGGCTGGACGGGCCCGGTCCGGTCGTCACCCGGGTGATCCGGGTGGCGTCCTGCGCCGACCCCGAGCCGGCCGGCGTCACCCTGCTGATCGAGGGTACGGCGCTGGGCACGACGTACGCGGTACGCGCCGACGGTACGGACATCAGCCCGATCCGGGTGCTCAGCGACGAGCAGGTCGCGGCGCGACTGCCGGCCGGCAGGTCGGCGGCCACCATCACGGTCGCCACGTCGCGGGGGGCGAGTTCCGCGGTGCGCTACGACGGTTCGCCGGTCGCCGCCGACGAACCCTGCGTCGCGCTGTCCTGAAATTCGCCCCGGTTTCCGACCGCGCCGGCCCCCAATTCCGCGCTGGCGCGCACCCAAAATTCCTGGGTGCGCATCGACCGACCTATCGGTAAGTATGTCCGCGCCGGACCCCCGCCGACCTCCCCGGACGCACCCAACGCGGGCTCCGGGCCGCCCTGCGCACCCTTGGCCGGCGCCCCCGGCTGTGCTTGTCTCCGTCACACAGCCAGCCGCGGCAATCTCAGCATCCGGAGACAGCGATGGAGTCGGCCAGTCAGCACCGTGGGGTGAGGATCGCGCCCCTTCTCGCGGCCCACCGGGAGACGCGCGCCGTCACCGTGCGGGCCGCGCTCCCCGGCGACGTGCTGCTCATCAGCCCGGACCCCACGGCCCTGGCGTCGGCGCTCGGGGCGGCCGCCATGGTGCGCAGCGTCCGCACGGTGTCCACCGTCGCCGCGGCGGCCGGACTGCGCGCCTCGCTGATCGTGCTGCACACGAACTCCCCGGCCGAGCACACCCGGCACGTGCTGCGGGCCCGGCGCGGCACGCCCGTCCTGGTCGTGGTGCGCCAGTTCCAGCCGGCCGAGGTGGTCGCCACGCTGCGCGCCGGCGCGCTGAGCTTCCTGGTGGAGGGCCACTTCACCCGCGCCGACCTGGCCGGGGCGGTGGCCGGCACCCTGCACGGGCACAGCCACCTGTCCGGTACCGCGCTGACCGCCATGGTCCACGAACTGCGCGACCCGGCCGCCGTGCTCGCCGAGGTGCCGGCCCCGGCCGGGCCCGAGCGGGCCCTGGTGCCCGTCCTGTCGCGGCGCGAGCATGAGGTCGTCGCCCTGCTGGCCGCCGGGCGGTCCAATACGGACATCGCCGAGGCGCTGACGCTGGCGGAGAAGACCGTGCGCAACCACGTCACGCGCATCTACCGCAAGCTCGGCGTACGCAACCGGCGGGAGGCCATCCGTGAATGGCGGGCCCGGGGCGGTTAGCCGCACCGCCGTACGCGGTTAGGGTCGTGCGGGTGTGCACCGTCCTGCTGCGTCTCGATCCGGCCGCGCCCTGGCCGCTGCTTGTCCTCGCCGTCCGCGACGAGTACCTCGGCCGCCCGTGGGACGTGCCGGGCCGGCATTGGCCGGCGCTGGGCGGCCGGCTGATCGGCGGGCGTGACCGCGTCTCGGGCGGCACGTGGCTGGCCGTGGATCCGCAGGCGCGCGCGGTCGCCGCCGTCCTCAACGGCGAGCGGCTGCCCGTGGTCGGCACCCGGCCGACGCGCGGGACGTTGCCGCTGGCCGCCCTGGACGGTTCGTTCGACCCGGCGCAGGTGTTGCCCGACGCCCCCGGCCGGCCCGGGTACGACGGGTTCCACCTGCTGCACGCGACGCCGTCCGGCGCCCGGGTGTGGTCGTGGGACGGTGTACGGCTGACCGAGCGCGCCGTGGCCCCCGGCGATCACGTACTCGTCAACGACGGGCTGGACGCGGCCAACGACCCGCTGGTGCCGCACGTGGCGCCGCGCCTGGCGGCGACCCCCAGCCCGGACGTCGCCACCGTCGGCGGGACGGCCGACGCGTGGGACGGGTGGCTGGATCTGCTCGACGACCGGCCGCTGCCGCCCACGGATCCGCGCGCGGTGCTGATCCGCCACCAGGTGGGCGACCTGTCGTACGGGTCGGGTTCGGTGACGCTGGTCGGCCTGGGCCCGGCCGGGGTGCGCTATGACTTCTGCGCCGACCCGCTGCCCGCGCCGCCCCGGGAACGGACCTGGTCAACCGTACTGTCGGTGCGCCGCTCACCAATGTGAGTGATATGACCGTAATGTCCAAATAGTGGCAATATTGGACAGAACGGTCAGCGCGCCGCCGGCCCCCCCGCATACCAACCGGAGCCCGTGGGGCACCTTGCGCGTCGCGCTCGTGGTCGGCCTTCCGCTCATCGTCGGCGCCGCCGTCTATCTCAGCCGGGTCCGCGTCCCCTGGCTGATCATCTCGCTGTACGGGGTCGTCTCCATCAGCCGGGTGATCGTGCAGTCGATCGCCGCGGCGGCGACCCGCCGCCGCCAGGCGACCATCACCGACACCCCCATGGTGTCGATCATCGTGGCCGTGCTCAACGAGTCCCCCGAGCTGTTCACCGCCGCGATGCGCAGCCTCGCGCGCCAGCGGTGGGCACGCTTCGAGGTCATCGTCGTCGACGACGGCTCCGCCGATCCGGCGCCGTACGAGGCCGTCTGCCGCGAACTGGGCTTCCAGTACGTCCACCAGCGCAACGCCGGCAAGCGCCACGCCCTGCACCGCGGCTTCGGGATGCTGCACCCCGACTGCGCGTACGTGCTGACCAGCGACAGCGACACCGTCTGGGCCCCGGACACCATCGAGCGGCTGGTCGCCACCATGCACGCCGACGGCCGGGTCGGTGCCGTCACCGGCCACGTGGACACCCTCAACCCGCGCGACTCGTGGCTGACCCGCCTCGTCGCCCGCCGGTACTGGCTGGCGTTCGAGGTCGAACGCGCCGCGCAGGGCTACTTCGGCGCGGTGACCTGCGTGTCCGGGCCGCTGGGCGGCTACCGGCGCGACGTCATCGACCAGATCAAGGACCGGTTCATCAACCAGACCTTCCTGGGCCGGGTCTGCACCTTCGGCGACGACCGGCACCTGACGAACCTGGTGCTCGGCCTGGGCTACCAGGTCGCGTACTGCCGGGCCCACGCGTGGACGGAGGTGCCCACCCGGCTGCGGCCGTACCTGCGCCAGCAGCTGCGCTGGAACCGGTCGTTCTGGCGGGAGTCCATCTGGACGGTGCGGGCGCTGCCGGCGCACGGGCCATGGCTGAGCATCGACTGCCTGCTCACCGTCCTGCTGCCGTTCCAGCTCGCGGTGACCGTGGTGTGGTTCTTCTGGGCCACGGCCACCATCCACCTCATGTACCTGCTGCTCTTCCTGCTGACCGTGGTGGCGATGAGCCTGCTGCGCGTCATTCCCGCGATCATCGCGACCCGTCGGGTGGACTTCCTCCTCCTGGTCGCGTTCGGCCTGTTACACCACGCGGTGATCCTGCCGCTGCGGTTCAACGCGCGGGTGACCGCCGGCGCCGGCGCCGGGGGTGCGCGCGCCAGCGCCCCGTCAGCGCAGCCGGCCGACCGGGGCGCGCAGCCGGGCGAGGGCGCGACGGCGGCGCTCGAAGGTCGCCGCGATGACGAGCAGGACCAGGCCGCCGACGCTGAGCGGCACCCAGGTCGGCAGCCG
>JAEZGP010000299.1 GCA_023437285.1 Actinomycetes bacterium
GCCGTGCGGCGCTTGGCCGCGCCGCCGCGCCGGGGCGGCGGGGTCACGTCGGAGTCTCCTCGATGTCGAGGCCGGCGAACAGGTCGCTCTCCCAGCCGTACTTGCCGGAGCCGGGGCCCTTCTCGCCCACGGCCAGCGTGTAGTGCTCCATGCCGACGAACTCGCCGCCGAAGTTGCCGGCGATCGAGAAGAGCCAGGAGGTGGGCGGGATCTGGGTCGCGTGCGCGCGTACGGCGGCGAGCTTGGCGTCCGCCTGCTCGGTGCCGTCGATCTCGGCGGCGATCTCGGCGTCGGGGGTACCGAAGGGCAGGTCGTCGACGTGTTCGATGTCGGCGAACGGGTTGTCGGAGCTGCCGGCGAAGTGGGCCATGCCGGCCTCCATGACGCTGCGCGGCATCGCCGACCAATAGATCTTGGCGGGACCGATGCCCTCGTCGGCGGCGAGTTCGGCGGCGCGCATGGTCACCCGGTGCGCCTGGATGTGGTCGGGGTGGCCGTAGAAGCCGTTGTCGTCGTAGGTCACGACGACCTGCGGGCGTACCTCTCGGATGATCTCCAACAGCTGGCCGGCGGCGACCTCGAGGTCGGCGCCCCAGAACGCCCGGGGGTGCTTGTTGGTCTCCAGGCCCATCATGCCGGAGTCGCGGTAGCGGCCCGCCCCGCCGAGGAAGCGGTGGTCGGTCACGCCCAGCGCGGCGCAGGCGGCGGCCAGTTCCGCGATGCGGTAGCCGCCGAGCTGGTCGGCTTCGGCGGCGGCGAGCCCGACCAGCGACGGCACGTGGATCTCGCCCTCCTCGCCGGCCGTACAGGTGACCAGGGTGACGTGGGCCCCGGAGGCCGCGTAATGCGCCATCGTGGCGCCGGTCGCGATCGTCTCGTCGTCCGGGTGGGCGTGGACGAACATGATGCGTCGGGCGGGGAGATCGGCGGTCACCCGAGCCACTGTACGCGGGCCCCCGCGCCGGAAACTGATCCGACCGGTGAACGTCGAAACGGTGGCGCGGCGGGAGTTCACGGACGACGATCTCTTCATGGACTTTCCCGAGCTCGCCACCCGTACCCGGACATTCTCGGCCGGCGCACCGCGGGCGGTGACCGTGTCCGCGGACGGCGACCGGGTCGTCTTTCTGCGCTCCGCGGGCAGCGCGGACCCGGTCGACCAGCTGTGGGTGTACGACGTGCCGAAGCGCGCCGAGCGGCTGGTCCACGCGCCGCCGGGGGACGCCGGCATCGATGGTTACGCCACCGACCAGGCCGGCCTGCTGGCCGCCTTCGCGGTCGACGGGCGGCTGTTCACGGCCGACCTCACCACGGGTGCGGTCGACGGGCACGCGACCGAGGGGCCGGTCAGCGACCCCCGGCCGGACCCGACCGGGCAACGCGTCGGCTATCTCGTCGACGGCACGCTGCGCGTGCGGGAGCTGGCCGGCGGCGGGGACATGCTGCTCGCGGGCGAGGCCGGCAACGACGCGGTCACCTGGGGGTCGGCGGAGCCGGTGGCGGCGCGCGAGTTCGGCCGCGACCGCGGCTACTGGTGGTCGCCGGACGGGCGGTACGTCCTGGCCGCGCGGGTGGACACCAGCCGCGTACGCAAGCTCGTCACGCACGACCCGACCGACCCGCGCGCGCCGGCCGGCGAGCTGCCCCTGCCGCTGGCCGGCGAGGCGAACGCCCAGGTGACCCTGCACCTGCTGGACCTCGACGGCGGCTGGGTGGACGTGCACTGGGACCGCGAGACGTACCCGTACCTGGTGTCGGTGTCGTGGACCGAGGCCGGCGGCCCGCTGCTGACGGTGTTGCGCCGGCTGCAGCAGCACGGCCTGGTGCTGGCGATCGACCCGCGTACCGGCGAGACGCAGGTGCACGCGGAGCTGGCGGACCCGCGCTGGGTGGCCCCCGTGGCGGGTACGCCGTGCCACCTGCCGGACGGTCGGGTCCTCATCGGCGGCGAGCTGGCCCACGACGGGTTCGACGCGCGGTGCCTGTTCGCCGACGGCACGCTGCTCACCTCGCCGTCGCTGTACGTGCGCCGGGTCTGCGGCCGCCTCAACGCAGAGGCCGAGGTCGCCGACCGGGCGGAGGTCGACCTGCTGGTCGAGGCGAGCGACACGGACCCGGCCGAGCAGCACCTGTTTCGGGTGCTGGCCCACACCGGCTCCACCGGCCTGGACGTGCGGCGCGTGACGGCCGCGCCGGGCTGGCACACGGGGGCGGTGGGCGGCGACACGGTGGTGATCGGTTCCCGGTCGCTGGACCATCCGGGCACGTCGTGGACCGTCTATGCCGGGCGTGAGCCCTGCGGCGAGCTGCGTTCGTACGCGGCCACCCCGCCGAGCGCGCCGCGACCCACGCTGGAGCGGGTCACCGACCGTCGCCTGCCGGCGGCCGTGCTCTACCCGCGCGCGCAGGTTGCCGGCCGTCGCCTGCCGGTGCTGCTGGACATCGACGGCGCGCCGGGCGGCCAGCAGGTGGTCGCGGACCGGGCCGCGTGGGTGGCGCGGCAGTGGTGGGCCGACGCCGGGTTCGCGGTGGTCGTCGTCGACAACCGGGGTACGTGCGGGGTGGCGCCGTCGTTCGAGAAGGTGGTGCACCGGCGGGTGGCTGACGTGGTGCTCGCCGATCAGGTCGACGCCCTGTCCGCGCTCGCCGAGAAGCACCCGGACCTGGACCTGGGCCGGCTCGCGGTGCGCGGCTGGGGGTTCGGCGGCTGGGTGGCGGCGTTGGCTGTGCTGCGCCGGCCGGACGTGTTCCACTGCGGAGTGGCGGGTACGCCGATCGTGGACTGGCACCTGGCGCCGTCCGCGTACGCCGAGCGTTACCTGGGCCTGCCGGCCGACGCGGCGGACGTGTACGCCCACCATGGCCTGTTGGAGTCGGCCGCCGAACCGCCGATCCGCCCGGGCGAGGCCCGTCCGCTGCTGGTGGTGGCGGACCTGGCCGATACGCGGCTGGTGGCGGCGCACGCGCTGCGGCTGTCGGCGGCACTGCTGGCGGCGGGCCGCCCGCACGCGGTCCTGCCGCTCACCGGG
>JAEZGP010000409.1 GCA_023437285.1 Actinomycetes bacterium
GCGCGGCGCGCCGCGCGCAGATCGGCGCGCAGGTGCCGGGCGCTGGGGATGCCGGCCGGCGTGCCGCTCACGCGCCGAGCTCGATCCGCAGGTCGGCCACGGCGTCGATCAGGTCGGTGTCGTGCGAGGCCAGCAGGACGGCCGTCCCGTCGGCCCGTTCGCGCCGGAGCCGGTCGGCCAGCCAGGCCCTGCCGCGTACGTCCAGGCGCTGCTCCGGCTCGTCGAGGACGAGCAGGCGGCGGGGACGGACGAAGCAGGAGGCCAGCGCGAGGCGGCGTCGTTGGCCGCTGGACAGCGTGGCCGGCAGCTGGTCGCGCGCCGGGTCGAGGCCCAACTCGGTCAGCACCTCCTCGACAGGGTCGGCGGCGTGACCGTGGGCGAAGGAGAGCAGTTCCAGGTGCTCGACCACGGACAGGTCCGGGAAGAAGTCGATGTCGTCGAGCGCGGCCGCCACCATCGACCGTTGCCCCGGATCGCTCTCGTCGGCGGGGTGTCCCGCGATGAGCACCTCGCCGCTGTCGGGTCGGTCGGCGCCGACGACGCAGCGCAGCAGGGTCGTCTTGCCGCTGCCGTTCGGGCCGAGGACGACCGCGATCTGCCCGGCCCCGACCGTGAAGGTGATGTCATCGAGGACGAGCAGAGTGCCGAAGTTGCGGCTCAGTCCCCGGACCGTGAGCGCGTCCACGACGCCAACTCTGGCAGACGGGATCAACCCGGTCGATCGATGCCAGCTCACCCGATGCTTGCGGTGCCGCCATGTGGGACGCCACTTGTTATTTCCTATCGGAAAAGTAGGCTTAGCCGCATGACGGAGTCGAGGGTTCTCACCACTCGGCGCTACGTCGACTTGGAGCGGACCGCCAGCAGCCTCTGTCGCTGACCCGGCCAGCCCCCGTCTCGAGGCGCGACGACGCGCCGCTCTCCTCGCCTGCCCGGGTCCCGTGCGACCGCAGGGCCCCGTTACGCACCCCCGTACCCACGGAGTTTTTGCATGCGCAGATTCAGAATGCTCGTTGTCCTGCTCACCCTCGTCGCGCTTCCGGTCGCCCTCGCCGGGTGCGGCGGCCCGGCCAGCGGCGCCGGTGCCGACCCGTCGTTCGTCCTGCGGGTGGGGATGACCTCGGTGACCGGCACCGTGCAGGGCAACCTCGGCTGGGCCGAGGAGAAAGGACTGCTGCTCGACGCCCTCAAGCCCAGCGGCGTCAAGCAGGTGAAGTTCTCCTTCTTCCAGTCGGGCGCCGACGTGAGCGCGGCCCTGCTGTCCGGCGCCATCGACGTGGCGGTCACCGGCGACATGCCCGCCCTGCGGACCAGGGCAAAGGGCAACCCGACCCGCCTGCTGGCCCTCACCACGATCAACGCCGACACCTGGCTGATCGGCCGCAAGGGCGGCCCGACCGACATCAAGGACCTGGTCGGCAGGACCGTCACCGCGCCGGAGGGCACCATCCGGTACCGCGTGGCGTACGGGCTGCTCCACGAGGCCGGGCTGACCGGCAAGATCGAGATCAAGAACGTGCCGACGCCCGAGTCGCTGGCCGGTCTGTCCAGCGGCTCGATCGACGCCACCGTGGTCGGCGGAACGCAGGCGTACGAACTGGAGCGCAAGGGCTTCGTGGTGATCGACAAGGCGTCGAACCACCCCCACCTGCGCAGCACCGAGCACAGCACCGCACTGCAGTCGTTCCTCGACAAGCACCCCGGCTTCGGCCAGGCGTGGGGTGCGGCGATCGCGTCCATCAACCGCCACGTCCGCGACAACATCACCGAGTACTGGGCGTACTCGGCGGACAAGGACGACACGGAGGTCGAGTTCGCCGCCAAGGCCGAGCCGGCCGAGCACTTCAACGTCGAACCGTTCCCCGCGGACGGCATCGCGCAGGTCAACGCCACCTACGAGTTCCTGCGCGACCAGAAGCTCATCGACGCCGAGTTCGACATCGACGCCTGGCGGGTGACGTCATGACCCTGGCCCTGGAGAAGCGGCCCCCGCCGCTCGTGGAACCCCAGCTCATCCAGCTTGCCGGGCGTACGGCCGGCCGCCGGCGTGTGCCGCGCGTCCCGCGCTGGCTGCGCGCGCTGTCCGGCCCCGCGCTGCTGCTCGTCCTGTGGTGGCTGTCGTCGGTGACCGGGCTGCTCAACCCGCAGCTGTTCCCGCCGCCCGCCGAGGTGGCCGCGACCGCCGCCCGTCTGATCGCGGACGGCGAACTGCAAACCCACGTATGGGCGTCGGTGTGGCGGGTCCTGCAGGGCACCGCGTACGGGGTGCTCGGCGGCGCGGTCATCGCGGTGCTGGCCGGCCTGAGCCGGATCGGCGAGGACCTCATCGACTCCTCCATGCAGCTGGCCAAGGCGGTGCCGAACTTCGCCCTGACCCCGCTGCTCATCATGTGGATGGGCATCGACGAGGGCCCGAAGGTACTGCTGATCGCCCTCGGCGTCGGCATCGCGATCTACATCAACACCTACAGCGCGATCCGGGGCGTGGACGCCCAGCTCGTCGAGGCGGCGACAACGCTCGGTGCCCGACGGTCCACGATGGTCCTGCACGTGATCCTGCCCGGTGCCCTGCCGGGCTTCCTGGTCGGGCTGCGCCTCGCGCTGTCCAGCGCCTGGCTGAGCCTGATCTTCGCCGAGACCATCAACACCACCGAGGGCATCGGGTTTCTGATGTCGCGGGCACAGACGCTGCTCCAGTTCGACCTGTCCGTGCTCGTCCTGCTGCTCTACGCGGTGATCGGGCTGCTCAGCTACGCCCTCGTCCGGTTCCTCGAGCGCCGCCTGCTCAGCTGGCGACGCGGATTCGAGGGCGCATGACGACCTTGGCGATCGACGTGCGCGGCGCCCGGCGCGCCTTCGACGGGCGGGTGGTGCTCGACGGACTGGACCTCGCGGTCCGACCGGGCGAGTTCGTGGCGATGCTGGGGCACAGCGGCTCGGGCAAGAGCACCCTGTTGCGGGCGTTGGCGGGCCTGGACCGCGAGATCGAGGGTACGGTCCGGACCCGGCCGCGCCGGTCGGTGGTGTTCCAGAACCCGCGGCTGTTGCCGTGGAAGCGGGTCCTGGCCAACGTCATCTTCAACCTGAGCGGTCCCCAGGCCCGACAGCGGGGGATCGCCGCCCTGGCCGAGGTGGGCCTGACCGACCTCGCCCGCGCGTGGCCGGTCACCCTCTCCGGGGGCGAGGCGCAGCGGGTGGCCCTGGCCCGGGCGCTGGTGCGTGAGCCGGACGTGCTGCTGCTGGACGAGCCGTTCGGGGCACTGGACGCGCTGACCCGGCTGAAGATGCACGCCCTGCTACGCGAACTGTGCGACCGGCACCGCCCCGCCGTGCTGTTCGTGACGCACGACGTGGACGAGGCCGTCCTGCTCGCCGACCGGGTGGTGGTGCTGCGCGAGGGCCGCATCTGCCTGGACCGCCCGGTGGACGTGCCGGCTCCGCGCCAGCGCACCACGCCCGCGTTCGCGCGGCTGCGCGCCGCGCTGCTCGCGGAGCTCGGCGTCGTGGAGCCGGCGGTGACGGGATGAGCGGGCGTCAGCGATCAGGTCATGGGCGCAAAGCCGCCGCGCGGCAGCGCCGCGGCGCAGGGG
>JAEZGP010000426.1 GCA_023437285.1 Actinomycetes bacterium
GCGGACGACGACCGAAGGCCCGGCAGTGTTCGTGAAAGTCATCGATCAGTGGTGACGGTTGGTGACTGTGACGAATCGGGCACGGAGCTGTCCGTCGAACCGGAATTCCAGGTGACCGCCAGCACCAGCGCCGATGCGCCCTCGTCGAACGGCACCGGAAGCGCGTTCGTACGCCGCGCCAAGATCTCTGAAATCGCTTGAGTCGTGGGCGGTGCCCTCGAATGAAATCCATTCGGCGCCGGTGGCGGTGCGGACGCGACATGCATTCGATCGGGGCGTGCCACCGGGTAGCCGGCATTCCGCTAGGTGAAAGGCCGTACAACGGTCGTATCCGACGCCGAGAAGAAGAATCTTGGCATTGATGGCCTCCAACGCGGCCAGCGGAGAACGCTCACCCAGTTCGCTTTCCAGGTCATGCACCGCCATAAGGTCACCCGCCGCCGCGCCGACCGCAGTGAAGGATGTCTGGGGGTGCACGCTGCGCACGGCACCGGGCCACGTCCTGGATGGTCTCGGCGACCAGCCCGAGTTCCCGGCACGGCGTCGTCGCCGGGTCGAAGGCGGGCAGGTTGGCGCGGATCGTTGGCCACCACTCCGGCGGGACAGGCCGGTGGTGCCAGCGTGCCGGGTCGCGATTGTCCGGCGACTGCGCGTAGGACACCAGCGTGCCGTCCGGGCCGAGGACATCCAGCAGCGCATCGACAACCGTGACCGGGCCACCGCACACCCAGCCGAGCGCCTTCAGCGACGAGTGCACGAGCACGACATCGCCCGCCTCCAGGCCAAGGTGCCGTAGCTCAGCGGCGAGCACGCTGCGCGTCAGTGGACCGTGCGCAGTGGTCGTCATGCCGAGCATCGTCACATGAACCGCACCTGAGGGCCTGTTGCGACATCGCTTTCGCGGGCCGCCGCACCGACGAAGTTGAATGGGCCGCTGGCGGGCGGGCGGCCGCACCCGCTAGCCTGACCAGCCGTGACCGACGACGCCTTCGGCACCGCCACCCCTCGCCCCACGTCCCTCGATCCGCAGGACCTCGGATTCACGCCGCGCAAGCCGGTGCCCTGGCTCGGTCCCGTCCTGCTCGCCGTGACCGGCGCCCGAGTCGCGCTCGCCGAACAGTTCGGCGCGTACCTCGACAAGCGCGAACTGCAGAACGCTTTCCCAGCCGAAACGTTCGACCACAGTGGAGCCGAGGAGTTGTGGTTCGACTTCGTGGCGGACCTCGGCGACGGCTTCGACGCCACGTACTCCATGGCGTACCTGCTGGCGCAGCCGGAGATCGAGGTCGACGGCGAGCGACTGCCCCGCGGCCGGATTCTGGTCATGGGCGGCGACCAGGTTTATCCGACGGCGAACGACCTGGCCTACGAGGACCGTTTCCGCGGGCCGTACCGGGCCGCAATGCCGACCCCACCGCCCGGCGACCCCACCCCCACCCTTTACGCGGTGCCGGGAAACCACGACTGGTACGACGGCCTGTCGGCGTTCCTGCGCACGTTCGCGCGCCGGGAGGGCACCAGCATCGGCGGCTGGCGTACGGCGCAGACGCGTAGCTACTTCGCCCTGAAGTTGCCACAGCGCTGGTGGCTGATCGCGCTGGACTCCCAGGACGGCGGCTACCTCGACGACCCGCAGCTCACGTACTTCAAGGCGGTCGCCGAGCAGATCCAGCCCGGCGACCGGATCATCCTGGCGACGCCGAACCCGTCGTGGGTGAAGGCGCAGGAGAGCACCCGCGAGTA
The DNA here is from genome assembly GCA_023437285.1 of Actinomycetes bacterium. Taxonomy (GTDB): domain Bacteria; phylum Actinomycetota; class Actinomycetes; order Mycobacteriales; family Micromonosporaceae; genus Luedemannella. Next base: position 1,744 of record JAEZGP010000426.1, read on the forward strand.
CGACACGATCGACTACTTCCTGCGGAAGGTGATCGCGCCGACGGGTGCCCGGGTGGCGCTCATGCTCTCCGGCGACCTGCACCACTACTCGCGGTACGCGCTGGCGGACAAGCCGCCGCTCTGGGACGACACGGCCGGCGGTACGGTCGACGGCACCGGCCGGCAGCTGATCACGTGCGGCGGCGGGGGCGCCTACCTCGGCGCGACCCACACGCTGCCCTCGAAGATCACCGTACCGCCGAAGCAGGCCCTGCCCCGGGAGGCGAGCCACGGCAAGGAGTACCGGCTGGCCCGCACGTACCCGTCGAAGGCCCGGTCGATGGCGTTGGCGAGCGGGGTGTTCTGGCGGCTGCCCCGCCGCAACGCGAGCTTCATCGTGCTGCTCGGCGTGCTCCAGACGCTGCTCATGCTCGCGCTGGTGGACGCGCGGGGGCGGGTGCTCACCACGCCGGTGTTCCTGATGGTGGCGATGACGTTCGGGCTGACGCTGTTCTTCGCCGCCGGCCTGACGTCCGGGCACCGGGCCACGAAACATTACGTTCTCGGGCTGACGCACGGGTTTGTGCAGTTGGCGCTCGCCGTGGGCGGCGCGGCCGTGTGGCGGGAACTGCCGATGATGAACTGGCCCACCCCGTTGCCGGCGCTGAGCGCGGCCGCGTTCTACGGTCCGGTCATCGCGCTGCTGTCGGCCCAGGTCGTCGCGCTCTACCTGCTCATCGCCGGGCGGCTGCTGGTGAACGTCAACGAGCTGTTCGCCGGGCAGGGCATCCAGGGGTACAAGTGCTTCCTGCGGATGCACATCGGCGCGGACGGGGTGCTCACGGTGCACCCGATCGGCGTGGACAACGTCAGCAAGCACTGGACGCCCACGCCGGCGGCACCCGCGTACAAGCCGTGGTTCGAGCCGGCCGACCCGCTGGTGCCGCGCCGCATCGAGCCGCCGGTCACGATCCGCTGAGCGGCCGCAACGGCACTGCCCCGGGTACGGCAGCCTCAGTGGGGCTGCCGTACCC